>CAMDDI010000011.1 GCA_945890905.1 Bacteriovorax stolpii | reverse complement strand
AATAGCAATAAGTAGCAAAGCGATAGCCCCAAAAGTTACGGCCATATCAGCTACATTGAAAATTCCAGTTCGAAGATTCCCAATACCCACATTGAGAAAATCGGTTACACTTCCCCGGCCTATGCGGTCAATAAGATTTCCTATACCACCACCAATGATAATGGCCCAGCAAACAGTTTCAAACTGACCCATAACCTTATCGCGCAAGAGCTGCCACAAAACATAGCCGAGACCCACTGAAACCATCACACTAAAAATCCAGAAGCGCGCACTTTCAGGAAGATCAGAACCCAGACTTAAAAAAGCACCGGTATTTTCTGTATGACGAAGAGTGAGCATATTTCCTAAGTAGGAGAGCTCATCTACTGAAGAGAGTGTGTTGCGTGCAATGACTTTAGTGATCTGATCGAACACCACAGTGATAATGAGAAGAATAAATATTAAAGTTTGTCTCGTTATTTTGTTTAGCATATCTCATCCTAACTCTCTTCTCATATTTGTTCAAGATCAAGAGACTGATTCTGCACTATATCTTGCGATGAGTCCGCTGCGGATAGCGTAGCCATAGGTTTTTTTAAAGGTCCAGCACGCCAGTAAGATATAGAAAGCAGATAATATAAGTCCTACCACGAGGGATTGATTATTGCTGGCTTCTCCCGCAACGATTCTTCTCATTTCTTCAAATACATAAGAAGGTGGAAGGATTTTAGAAACTCCTCTCATCCATTCTGGCAAAACCGTCAGAGGATAAAAAACTCCTATAAAAGGAGATATCAGTGCAGGAACTGGCCAAATAAACCATTCTGAGGCGGGACCAAGTCTTAAGACGATTGCTGTAGCAAAAATTCCTAAGGCGATACCGAACATGAAGAGAATCATGATGAAAGGAATGAGCGTGAGGCCGTAAGAAAAAAATGAAAGTCCAAAAATACTTGTTGAGAGAATAAGCATCACCACTAGTCCCACGCAACTACTGGCCAAACTTGTGATCACTAGGCCCGAGAGGTATTCACTGATTTTAAGTGGAGTGGCAAAAATATTTAAAAAATTTCTTGACCACACATCTTCAAAGAAAGCGATGGTTACTCCTTGCATGACCCGCACTAAAAAATCCCACAGCAATACTGCTCCCAAAAGCATGGGCACAAAATTTGTTTTAGAATCTGAGAGGGTGTTCATGTACTTAGTCATAAATCCCCAAAGGATCATATCAAGACCCACCCAAACAAAGAGCTGAACAAAGCGGGCAAAACTACCTCGGATTAAGTAGTACTGACGAAGTACAATGGCAAAGCAGCGGGTAAGAGACATGTTAAACTCCCTGAAGAGAAACAGGTTCTCTGGCCACGGCAATAAATAATTCTTCAAGACTTGGTTTCCCATATTCTGCGGGAAGAGTTTTAGGGTTTCCTTCCAGAAGAATTTTTCCTTTAGAAAGAAACAGCACCCGGTCACAAACATCTTCAACTTCATACATATTGTGAGAGGTCCAAAGCACACCACTTTCCCCCGTGCTGGCAAATTCGCGAATTTTAGTGCGAATTTCTTTTGCCGTAGAGGGATCCAGCGAGGCAGTTGGCTCATCAAGGACAAGAAGTTTAGGTTGATTGAGCATGGCCTTAGCTAAACAAACCCGGGTTTGTTCACCGGAAGAGAGCACTCCACATTTGGAATCACGAAATCGTGAGAGTTCAAACTGCATGATGAGATCTTCAATTCTTTGTGAAGCGTTTTTAACCTCGTAGATAAGACTAAAAATGCGCAGATTTTGAAACACAGTTAAGTTCCCCGGAAGAGGAGCGTAGACTGCTGCAAAATTAGTTTTTGCTAATGCCAGCGAGCGATTCTTTACAAGATCAGATTCTTCAATTTTCACATTTCCCAGAGTGGGTTCAAGTAATCCTAAAACCATATTTATTGTTGTGGTTTTACCTGCTCCATTTGGGCCCAATAGCCCAACGATTTCGCCTTTCTCCACGGAAAACGAGACATTCTTGACTGCTTCAATGTTTCCAAAACTCTTCGAGAGAAATTCAACACTTAAAACTTTGCTTTTCATAGGTACCTGATTCTTGGAAAATATTTATTCAACAACTGCTTAAAGCGACACCCAAAGTTTACTAAATTTTCTTAATTTCTCTGCAAAATTTTTAAAGATTACCTATAAGATTGCCGACAAAATAGTCATGAAAGATGTTCGTTGCTTAGTGTGCATGTATAAAGGTCTTATCGTTATTGGAACAAACTCTGATGTTATTTATCAAGGTAAGGGTGATGAACGAAAAGTTCAACTCTGTTATCACCATTCAGTTGAGTTATTCAAAATGGGTCAGGCCAACTTCATGTCAAAGTACCGTGAAAATTTCTATAGTTTCGAAGCTGACAAAGCCTTATTCTCCTCTTTTGCACCCAGTCGGAATGCCCTTTCATTACTTTACTAGTCTATCATATAAGACTTTGAGCAAGCGGCGTGCTTTAGTTGCCTATTTCCCTTTGGATTGATCACGTTTTCAATGGAAGATTTCATGCGGTTTTTGGCCATTGGGCACTACTGATATTCTCCACTTTTTCTTGGTCTGGAGTAGTTGATTTTCACGACAACCAACTCTTTATTGATGGTTAGGCCACTGGCCAGGCCCAGGTTTTTATTTCAGATCTGCCTCTTCAAGATTCTCATAACTCACTAGTTAAACCTGAATTTTTCAAAGTTTGGAAGTTTCTAATTAAGTAGATTTTCGAACTGATAAACTTTCCCATTCATCCGATTAATTTGAGCCTCTTGGTGACTAACTAGAAGAATTGAACCTTGAGTTTGCTCTCTCCATTCATGAATTAATTTCTCAATCTGAAGGGTTTTCTCAGGATCAAGGTGAGAAGTGGGTTCATCTAATAAGAGAATTTTTGATTTCAAAGTTAAGGCACGAAGAAGGGAGACCATCTGGCGCTGGCCACTGGAGAGTCGAATCAGTTTTTCTCCGGATAGTTTCCAGTCATTGAGATAGGGAAGTGGATCAAATGTAGGAGTTACATTACTATAGATCGCAAGCTTTTGGTGAGCAGTCATAAAATCTTCTACATTTCCGTCTAGAGGCATAAAGGGAATACTTGAGGAGTAGAAAACTTCTTGCCGGAATTCTTGGGGATTCCATTCTGAGATATTTTTATTCTGATAAATAAATTTTTCATAAGTATTAGGAATGAGATTGGCCAAACTCTTCAGAAATAGAGACTTTCCTGATCCGTTCTTCCCTATCAAACAGGCCAGCTCATTTTCTTTTAGAGAGAATGAAACTATTTTAGAATTTGGTATTTTTATTTTCTCAACTAGAAGCATGGTTGCCCCATAGTGTTAAAAAGTTTTTTCCGTGAAAGTACTAGACCCGTAAAAGTTCCAAGATATGTTCCACAAGTGATCAGCAGCATCAGAATCATTTGTGACTTGGCCGCTTCGATGGGTGTACTTCCCCCGAGAATTTGACCAGTCATAGTTCCTGGAATGGAAACTACGCCCATAGAAAGCATAGAATTAATTGTAGGAGTCAAAGAGATCTTAAGTGATTTTCTGAAAAGATTAGCGGTGGCTTCCTGAGTTGTACCACCCAGTGCGATCCATGAAAGAACTTCTTCTTTTTTCTCCCGCACGTCATGAGTGAAGTGATCTATTCCCATGGAGAGACCATTTAATGTATTTCCCAGCATCATCCCAACTAAGGGAAGAAAGATTTCAACTTGCCACCAGACTTTGGCCTCAAATAAATAGGAACCAATAAAGGCCAGAGGCCAGATGGCCACTGCGGTAGAGAGTAGATTATCGAGAAAAAGTCCAGGATACTTGGCCTTTACACGAGACGTGGAATGGATCGCTGAGTTCACCGTCATGATGAGAGCAGCACTTAAGCACAAATAGGCTGAGGCATGAAGAAAAATCCAGGCCAAGATGTGGCCTAGGAGTGCTAATTGAAAAAGTGCACGAACTGAGGCCAGCAGCATGTCTTTTTCAAGCTTTTGGTTCTGAAGATAGGATAAGAAAGCGCAGCCAAGCAACAAAGCAAAGGCGATGCCCACATTGATAAAACTCATCATTAGATTCTAGTCCCATTGAGGGTTTCTAGATAAGAAAATTCTTTCATGATGTCGTTTAGACTCATGCCTTGATTAAAGAGCTCCACCATCTCATCAGAGGGGGAGAGGTTTTTCTCAATTCGTTTGGCCAGATTTTTAAGGGGGGCAGGATCAAATCCATGCTCAGTGAGAATGGCCGGTGCTCTTAAATACAACTCCACTAAGCGCTCTCTCATACCTTCTGCATTGAGACCAAAGCGCGCTACAGTCCCAGAATCATAGATGCGTTCCTGATTCGAAGAGCGGCCCTTGAGCCCTTCATCTAAAAATAGGGCAAGAACTAATAAGAAGTATTCTTTGAAATCACTGGAGCGCTTACTCATTTCAAAAACTTTAAACTCGATGCGGAAATTTTCATCCGCGTGAAGTTCAATCGCCGGTGCCACGACACTGCGTTTGAATGTTCTATAAGATTTTCCAAGCTGGCCTTTATGTAGCCAAGGCTTGCCTTGTAAAAATGGTGAAGATAAGGAAATGGCTGCCATGGCCGGAGCGTAATAATTGACTTTGGCATTGAGATCTTCAATATCGGAAAAGAGTTTATCGGTAATTTTTTTCGGAAAACTCACATTGATATCAGGGCCATAAGTTGTCATCACTTCCATTGCCCATAACCAAAAATCATGACGTCTTTTATTTTGAGGTCCCACAAATTTATGCTCAATAGGGTGATGAGAGATGGCCACGGGAATCATGCCTTCAAGGCCCAGAGCTTTTTTCACGCGCCCATAGAGATCTTCGTAGACTTCAAAGACTTGATCTAAGCTCTCGCACACCGGAGTTCGAATTTCAATTCCTTTGGGATAAGCATCGTGAATTTCAAAGTTCGCATCTGGTATGCCGTAACCTTCAACAATAAAGGGCATCATCTTTTTATGGGGAGGCTCAGCGGCCAGGCCCTCAAGAGTGGGAATTCCCTCCAGAGATATACTTTCAAAAATTCTGTCGAGAGTTTTAAAATCAACGTCTTTATACCAGAGAGGGCGATAATCGGTGGTTGAGGCCAGCATAAACTCAGCTTCAAGACCAAAACGAAACTTATCACTCATACAGATTTGCGCTTCTTAAAGGGGTAAATAACAATTCCAGAAATGATCAAAAAACAAAAGGCCAGAGCTGTAGGAAAGTAGACTCCATATTGTCCAAGCTTTCCAATCCAGGTGCCTTGGTGAAGATCAATGAGAAAATTTGTTCTTCGCATGGCCTGCTTCAATACGATCCCAGTCTGGGGATGAATCTGAAGTTCAGTTCCATCTTTGAGTCTGATGGCCAAGTTCTTCTTCTGTGGTCGATAGATGATCTGATCAATTGAATCTTGCCCATGATCAGCAATGATCTTTTCTAAAGCGAGTATGGGCTCACCAGGACTCATCGTGGCACTGACAGTAGAGGGCTGAATCCATTCAAACTGATTTCGCAGTTGAAGCATCACACCACTTATCGCCACGAAGATCAACGGAAGAGTAAAAACAAGAGCTATGTATCTGTGATACTTCCGCCAATCCATTTACATTACCTGATCAAGAATTTTAAGTGTGAGGTTTGATGGGCTCGGAGATTCACCACCAACTTCAGATGCTGAAAGATTCAATGTCTTCAGAACCTCTTTTACAAATGCCGGGTACTTGGCCTTAGTAACTTTCGCCGTATCTAGCTCAAGAGCATACGTGACTTCTACGGCACCAGTTTCAGTTCTGATGAATGACTTCTGAATATTTCCTTCAACTGTTTTACCGTTAATATTCACTTTGAAAATTTGAACGTCTTTGACGTTATAAGAAGTTGGAACAAAAATAATATCTTCTTTTTTTCTATTCATCTGATCTGTAATGGTCGCCATGCCTTCGAAGGGAAGATTGCGCAAGCCCACGTTCATTAAATTGAGATCTTCTTTTATAATGGAGAGTTCAGTTGCTGGAAGCTCTTCCTGCTTGGTTCCGTCATTATAAGTATAAAGACGGTTAAACATATCTAAGTAAGCATCTTCAATAGGAGCAAAGGCTAAAGGATCAAGGCTTACAAGTTCTTGACGGTTGAAATTCCCTTCGAGAACAACACCATTTTCAGCTGAAGCTGTTTTATACACCACTTCTCTGAAGACCAGTTGAGTATCATTAGGACTCTTAATCACAATCAATCGAATAGGAGCAGCTAGACCTCTTAAGAAAAATCCGCCTTCTAAGTAAGCGTCAAAGTAGTAGTAAACGTCACGGTGGTTTTCACCTGGGAAGGTGGCAACAAGCTTATTGAATCCAGATTCTTTAAGTTGCATACGGAAGTAAGTATTATAGTTGCCTTCCACTTCGCGGTTAAGAAAAGCTTTGTCAGTGAGTGCTGTGGCCAAGAATTCAGAAAGAGCCTTCTCTTCTTCTTCTTCAAACCCAAGACTGTGACTCATCTTTGTAGAAATAGATTGAATACGTAATTCATCTAAGTCGTGATTCACGTCAGCTAATTTATCTATATAGTTTTTCCAATTATTCACAAGCTTGTAATCACGGATACTGTCTTCAACAATGTCGTAATGCTCAACAATTTGCGGAAGAGTCTTAAAGGCACCATCATGCATGTAAGGAGCGGTTAAGGCCACGTTACGTAGAGGTGGTACGCGGAAAGCATAAAGATTTTCAGGTTTAGGATCAATGTCATACCGTCCGAGATCGTCGCCGTTAACCTTTCCTGGACCGATTTGAGGAACACCTACGCTGTGGAATTCGAAGTTAGAGAGGTGCTCACCGTTGTGGCATTCTCCACACTTCCCTTTATTGAAGAAAACTTCCATTCCGATTTTTTGAATTTCAGAAAGGGCAGTGATCTCACCTTTAAGGTAACTATCATAAGGAGTATCTGAATAAGCGAAGGCCAGACGTTGGAACTCAGCTAAAGCAGAACCGACGTGACCAATGTTGATTTTTTGTCCTGGGAAAACTTTTTGGAAAGCTGTAGCGAATTCTGTATTTGACATCAACTTTTTAACAATAAGATCCCACTGTTCAATTTCAGTTTTCGCGTCAGCAATGGGATTGCTTCCTTTCTGACCAAGCATTTCTTCATGATTAATCATAGGAAAGATGGCCTGAGCAGCAAGAGCACTACTAAGAGCTTTCACAATATCAATTCGTTTGGCCTTAGGACCATTGAGTTCTTTGACCGGAGTAACAAAAGTCATAGTGGCCGGATCAAAAGAAACGCGACCATCCCAGAACATAACATTGATACCATCTAAGTTAAAAAGAGCGGGAGTATTACGAGCAACAATCTTACCACTTCCTTGCATACGACGGGTGTCTGCAGTTGTTAGACCTTCAGCACCTTCACCAATAGCAAAGGGAAGTCCATCGTGAGTCATGTTGGCCGGTAAGTGACATTCAACACAACTGATATTGTTATTTCCTGAAAGTAATTTGCTGGTAAAAAGAGTGTGGCCAAGGCGGGCCAGCTCCATATTTTTATTCGCCGGTTTTGCGAGTGGCTTGAGTTGAAATTTACTGATGTATCCCTGAAGTCTTGTATCGATATCACTTCTGGCAAAAGAAAGAGTGGGCAATACGAGTAGAATCGACAAAAGCAATTTCATAGCGTCTCCATAGAATTTCTAAAGAGTTTGATGTATCAAACCATACAGCAACTAGGCAAACTAAAAAGCTCAAGGTGCTAATATTTACACAGGACATTAGGAAAACTGACTTCAGGGATTTGTTTAATAAAATTCGGATCTTAGGTCAATTTATAAAGCGAGACCTTTCATCTGCTGTGGGGAGTCTACAAGTGTCAGTTTGGCCGAATATTCGGTATCTTTGAGAGGCCACAAGCTCATATCCCAAATTCGTAATGGAAGTGGGCAAGACACCGGCCAGGCATAAAGCATTCCAGGGAAAACCTAGCTCTTTAAACACTCGCAATACAGCTTCAGATTTACGGTAGTATTCTCCATCGATAAAAACCACCACTGAACTTAAATCTTTGAGATCCCTCTCTGAGAGAGTTTGCTTGGCTAGCTCACCCTGGAGAGGTGAGAAAACAAAAAGTTCTTTACGGTCAATTTTTAAAATAAAATCTACAAACCCGTTACAGAGTCCACAGACGCCATCAAAATAAATTACGCGCTGATATTTCATGCTAAAATCTTAGCATGATTGACCCAGTGTGGACGAATAAATTAAAACTCTTAGTGGAACGAGATCAATTCACTCGGGAAGCCATCCTCAAGCGTGGAACTCTCAACGATACCTATCACCCAGAGATGGAAAAAGTTCATTTAGAAAATGCGAGTAAATTAAAAAAACTCATAGAGAAAAATGGTTTTCCTGTGCTCTCAAATGCTGGCGAGGAAGGGGTGAAGCTCTCTTGGCTCATCATCCAGCATGCCATTTCATGGCCTGACTTTATGAAAGAATGTTTGCTTCAAATGCGCCTATCAGCAGCTGCGGGAGACTATCCTCTGGATCTTGTGGCCTACACTGATGATCGAGTGGCCACTTTTGAAAACAGACCTCAGCTTTATGGGACACAATTCGACTGGGTTGATGGAGAAATGAAGCCTTTGCCCATTGAAGATGTGGAGCAGCTCGATCACCGCAGAAAAAGTATGGGACTGCCTCCCATGGATTTCGATACTCTCAGATTTTCAGACGCAAAACCTCCCAAAGACCCTGAAAAAAAGCAATTAGAATACGAAGCTTGGCTTAAAAAGGTCAACTGGCGTCCATAAAAAAATTCACGAAAGATTCTGAGTCGTTTAAACTGTTGGCTCAAGGAGCCTTCATGAACGTTATTACTGTATCCCCCGAAGATCAGATGAAAGAACTTAAGCGCGGAGCTTTCGAAATTCTTCCCGAAGAAGAGATGCTCAAAAAGCTCAAAAAATCTTTTGAAAAACAGAAGCCCTTGAAAATTAAATTCGGTGCAGATCCTTCTCGTCCTGATATTCATCTGGGTCATACTGTCGTTTTACAAAAACTTCGCCTGCTTCAAGATTTTGGTCATGAGATTTATTTTTTGATCGGGGATTACACCGCCCAAATCGGGGACCCAACCGGAAAAAATAAAACTCGTCCGATCCTTACGGCAGAAGATGTATTGAAGAACGCTCAAACTTATCACGAACAAGTGGGTAAGGTACTCGACATGAGTAAGACCAATGTTGTGTTCAATAGTCATTGGCTCGGAAAATTCTCTGGTCTTGATCTCATTCAACTTATGGCCAAGGCCACAGTCGGTGCTCTTATGCAGCGAGATGATTTCTCTAAACGCTACACCAGTGCAGAGGCCATCTATCTTCACGAGTTTGTTTATCCCGTTCTTCAAGGATTCGATTCAGTTCACTTGAAAGCTGATCTTGAATTAGGTGGAACAGATCAAACCTTCAACCTTATGATGGGTCGCCAACTTCAATATGCCTACGGACAAGAAGCACAATGCATTCTCACCATGCCGCTCATTGAAGGAACTGATGGTGTGAACAAAATGTCCAAGTCTATGGACAACTATATTTCTCTGACCGAGTCTCCCACAGATATGTTTGGCAAAATCATGTCCATCTCTGATGAGCTGATGAAAAAATACTGGCTTCTTCTATGTCGCCGTCCGGCGGCTGAGGTGGAAGGCATTATCGCTGGATTAAAAGACGGCTCACTTCATCCCATGGAAGCTAAGAAGTCTCTTGCGGCAGAAGTTACTGGCTACTATCATGGAGTGGCGGCAGGAAAAGAAGAGAGAGAAAAATTTGAATCACGCTTTTCAAAGAAACAAGTTTTAGATGATGTTGAGACTCTTGAGAAAGCAGCAGGCACGATTAAACTATTGGAGCTTTTAACAGAGCTTAAATTTATAGAGTCTAATGGTGATGGTAGACGTCTTATTAAACAGAACGCAGTGAAGTTTGATAATCAAACGGTGACGGGTGATACCATTGAGTTAAAAGCGGGACAGGAAGCGATTCTGAAATGCGGAAAACTCAGAATGGTGAAGCTTAAAGGGATTTAGTAGGAACTCTGACTAGTCTGGCCTTTTATTATCTCAACTCCCGCACTCAAACCTAAGCGTGAAGCTCCCGCTTCAATTATCTTCATAGCGGTGGCATAATCACGAATCCCACCACTGGCCTTCACACCCATATCTTTCCCAACAATTGAGCGCATAAGTTTCACATCAGCCTCAGTGGCTCCCCCTGTTGAAAACCCGGTTGATGTTTTCACAAAATCAACTCCCGCTTTCACTGCGAGCTCACAGGCTTTCTTTTTTTCTTCATCAGTGAGCAAACAAGTTTCAAAAATAACTTTGAGAAGTCCGCCTTGAGCATGACAAACTTTTGCCAGAGAGGCCATGTCATCTAAGACATATTGCCACTCACCAGATTTTGCAGCTGAGATATTCATCACCATATCAATTTCATGAGCTCCATCGGCTACGGCCTTCATAGCTTCAAATCGTTTTGTCTCCATAGTAGAAGCCCCTAACGGAAAACCAACCACTGTACAGACTTTGACCTTACTGCCTTGAAGAAGAATTGAAGCTTTCTTCACGAAGTAAGAATTCAAACACACAGATGCAAATTCATGTTCTTTGGCTTCCATGCAGAGTTTTTCAATCTGAGCTGAAGTGGCATCGGCTTTCAGAAGAGTGTGATCGATATAAGAATTGAGTTTCATTTTTAAACCTTAGGTGGCTGAGTTTTTTGAACGATTAAGCGAGTACCATGAGTTTGCAGAAACTTCTGACACTCCGGACGATCTTTGAGATCGAGGATGTTGCGATAAACTCCCCAATCAAGAAGAGTATATAAGGAGATGGTGACAAAGTTCCATTCATTTAGGCCCTGGTGACCGAGATAAGGTTTTAAGAAATCTAGAACAGATTCAATTCTCTCTTTTTGTCTGTTGATAAACATAAAGTTCTCATCTGTATTCATGCCAGATCTCTTCATGAGCAGAAGATTAATAGCTGAAGTCATGGCCCCGTCTATAGCGGTAATAAGATTCTCTTCATCTATTGAGAGCTCAGGATAGAGCTTATGTTTGCGATTTAGGTAGTTATAGATAACACGTGAATCCCAGATCCGCTGATCGCCATCCATGAGGACGGGTATTTGATTAGTGGGATTCACTTTGTTTAAAGTAAGACCATCTTGGGTCTCATAGATATTGAGCTCTTGGAGTTCATAGGGGATAGACTCCATCAACATTCTGATTTTTCGTACATAGGGCGACGGTGCTGATCCTAGCAGGGTATAACTCATTGAGGCTCCTCCACATTTCTTCCATCCTTGTAAAAAATTTAGCTATTGTCTATAATTTAGACACCTGCCGAGGTTAACCGCGCAGATTCCCATAGGGAAATCTGGCACGGATCTTGGATATAAGATATCAATCGAATTAATTTCCAAGGGGATCTTATGAAACTTTCTATTAAAACTTTGATGTGCTTAGCACTTTTATCTGTCATCGCAGTGAGCTGCGGTAAAGAAGCTAAAAAAGGTGGAAGTAGCGGTACTTCATATAATCCTTATTCTGCAACAGCAGGTATGGCCTCATTTAGTGATGTACAGTCTTGGTACAACGCTGCTGAGATTCCGACTGTAGGTGCATACAGAAGAATTGAGTCTAATACGAGCAGTGGTACTTCCTCTAGAACTTGGGGACCTTTTACTTTTCAATTTTATAGTTCTGGAAGTTCATCTTCAGCTACAACGAAGTATCACACTATGGTTACAAATGGAGTCACTCCGGTTTACTGTATCAAAACAGTTGCAAATACGGCCTGTGCGGTTAATGAGTTCATCACTTATGGTGGGAAAAGTGCCAACGTAGAATTACAAAATGCCATGACTGGTAAAAATGGAGCACTCGTAGCGATTTCAACTCAGAGTTTAGGAAACGGAGTTTACGCCATCGCTTACGGTCTTAATGCTTATCAGATTTCCCATGTTTATAAAATCGATACAAGACTTCACTCGGTTTATAACCCTGTAGAAATTCTAGATGGATCAACTGGAATTCAGAACTATGTACAATTCTAATCTTTAAAAAAATGCAGATCTTAATAAAGGCAGCTTCGGCTGCCTTTATTATTTTAGTCGGGTAATTTTTGTTTCTCCTCATTTCTCTTATTTTTCCAATCACAAAATCTCCATATCAGTTATCCTATGAGCATTAATATTTTCTTTATAAGGAACTCCTATGGGTTATTACAAAGCCGACATTCGTGACGTGGAATTTAACTTAACTGAACTTTTGAAAGTCCAAGGTTTTTCGCAATATGGTTTAGAAGAACAAGATGTGAAAGGAATCCTTGCCGAGTACAACAAGTTTGTAGAAAACGAAGTTTTCCCCACTCGTGAACCTTCAGATCAACAAGGTGTCCGTCACGTAAATGGCAAAGTTTTAGCACCGGAATCTCTTCACCCACTTAACAAAAGTTTTTATGCCAACGGATGGTTTGCCTTAGGTCTTCCAGCAGATATTGGTGGAACAGAAGTTCCAGAAGCACTTTATGTGGCCTGTATGTCACTTGCTACTGGTGCCAACTGTGCATGGACCATGTATCCAGGTCTTACTCGTGCAGCAATGAACGTGCTTCACTTAAAAGGAAACGAAACTGACAAAGGTGTCATCGTTCCTAAAATGATGGCCGGAGAGTGGGGTGGAACCATGTGCTTAACTGAACCAGGTGCAGGTTCAGATGTGGGTGCTCTTCGTTCAACGGCTAAACCTTTAGGTAACGGAAAATATGCCATCAAGGGAACAAAGATCTTCATCTCTTCAGGAGAGTCAGATCTTTATGAAAATAATATTCACTTGGTTTTGGCCCGCACCCCTGAAGGTGCTGCTGGAACAAAGGGGATCTCTCTTTTTGTAGTTCCAAGATTTAAATTCAAAGATGACGGCAGCTTGAATGGATCTAATAATGTGATCTGTTCAAAAATCGAACACAAAATGGGCATTCATGCATCAGCAACATGCGAACTTCAGTTCGGTGTAGATGGGGAAACTGAAGGATGGCTTATCGGTGGAGAGTTTCACGGGATGGAAACCATGTTCATCATGATGAACGAGGCCCGTCTTTACTGTGGTCTTCAAGGGGAGAGTCAGGCGAATTTGGCCTACATGATGACAAAAAAATATGTGAATGAGCGTGTTCAGTTTGGAAAAGAAATTGCTCATCACCCAGACATTCGTCGCACAATGCTGCGTATGCGTGCCATGTCTCGCGGTATGAGAGCTCTTTGTCTCTACACGGCCAATTTATTTAACAAGGCCAAAGACGATCACAAGTATGAGGCCATCATTGGTCTTCTTACGCCGATGTGTAAGGCTTACTGTTCTGAGCAAGGATTTGCGGTTTCTGTTGATGCTGTTCAGTGCCACGGTGGGTACGGTTATTGTACTGAATACGGAATTGAGCAGTTTGTTCGCGATACAAAAATTGCAACGATCTATGAAGGGACAAATGCCATTCAGGCCATCGACTTAGTGATGAGAAAAATTTTAAAAGATGGCGGAAAAACTATTACCGCGCTTTCTCAAGAAATGGCAGCAACAGTTGCGTCTCTGGATGACGCGAAATTCAAAAAAGAGAAAGATCTCTTCACAAAAAATTTGGGGAGTGCTCAGAGTGTTATTCAATATCTTGGCTCACTCGCTCAACAAAATAAAAATGGAATGCTTCTTCAAAACTGTACAGATTTTCTCCAGTTTGCCTCGCAGTTAGTTATCGCTTGGAGACTCATGGAATCGGCTGCCTTAGCTGATCAAAAGCTGGCATCTGCCACTGGAGAAGAGAAGAACTACTATGAGACTAAGATTGTAGATTTCCGAGTGTACTGCTCTCATTATTTGATGCACAACCCGTCTTTAGCTAAGACCATAACTGAATTTACAGAAGATATGTCCACGCTGGAGATTTGAATTTTCTCGTGATAAACTGGGTGTAATTTAGATTAAAAGGTTACACAGTGTTAAAAAATAAAGTCTTTGAGTTATCCCAGAAGTTTTCTGGGACGACTCACGGCAGTTCCGATTACGACAAAGACAGTGTCTTTGTTCGCGGAAGTAATGATCGGGAATACGTTCCCTTAAGTTACTTGCAGAAGGAAATGCCAGAAATCGAAAGTATTAATCAGTTAAAATCAGAAGGCTTTGTCTTTAGTTCCTATGATTTTCTTGAGATTAATGAATTTGATCAGTGGTATCTTACTCAATTCAATAAAAGATTATCTAGTAAGGTCATGAAGAACATTGGGATTCTTCATCTTCCTGATCAGAAAGCTATTTTTGATACTGTTGAAGTCGTTCATCAGACTTTCCAGATCCTCAAAGATCATAAAGTTCTTATGAATGGTAAAAATCTCCCGATTCAATTGGGAGAGTGGTATTCAAAAATTATTTTTGGACTCCACCAGATAAAATCTTCTTCTCAGCGCGGGTTTGATTTTAAAACTGAAAGTGGCAGTGTCGTAGAGGTAAAGGTTCACTGGCATGACTCGACTTCTCCTAAAGGGGTGAAGATCAAGAAGTCTCTGGCGGAGCTGTCAAATTATTGCATTATCATGTATATCTCGAAAAATTTCACTATCCGGGATATTCTTTTTTTAGATTCTGAATTTATTTTGAGGAAATTCGACACCAAAGGGCACACGATTTTTCTGAAAGACCAAGATGTAGCAGGTTATTTTTTCAGCAAATCAGATAAGCATTTTGACAAGGTTGTTAATAAGAACGCCCTACTTCGATTTGCAAGTCCGGCCCTGGCAATAAAACTTGAAGATAGATTGAAGTAATAAAAGACTTTGAGGAGAAGCGATTGAAAAGTGCCGTTGCATACGTAGACGACAGCCAAATTAATTTGGACGTAATCGAAACAATTCTTTCAACTGACTTTGCAGTGTCGACCTTTCCGAAGCCTTCGCTATTTTTGGATCATTTCCCTAAGACTTCTTTCTCTGCCATTTTATTAGATATACATATGCCGAGTATCGATGGGTTTGAGCTCTATGATAAAATCATTCAGCATGCTCATTACAATGGCTGTCCAATTCTTATTATCTCTTCTGATACCTCTCATACTCTTCGCATCCGTTCTTTAGAACTTGGAGCGGTAGATTTTATGGACCGTGCAACTTCTCCAGATGAAATGATTGCCAGGGTGAAATCAAAGATTCAATTTTTCAAAAAGCACCGGAGCATTATTGAATTTGGTCCGTTGAAAGTGAACTTAACTTTACTCAAGACATATTTAAATAATCACGAAGTGCCATTGACCTTTATTGAACTTAAAATTCTGTGTTTTGTTCTACGCAATTATCCCGACCCAGTCTCTAAAGATGTACTAGTAGATAATGTTTGGAAAAATGTTCAGGTGCTTGATGCCACAATTCACACTCACGTTTTTAACTTAAATGCGAAGCTTGAAAAATGGGATCATGAAATTCAGATGATCCGCAACAAGGGTATTCAACTTGTTCCCCGCGAGGAAGAGTGATGAAATGGACTCTTGTTTATTTTGATGATCAAATTCAGAACATCGAATGCTACAAAGAGCTCCTAGAAGACGACTTCCACGTTATCGGTTGTAACGATGCCCGCTCTTATGATTCTTTGATCCGAGACCACCATCCCCACGCCTACATGCTCGATGTCCACATGCCTATCCTCGATGGTCATGAACTTTATAAAAGAATAATTGATCATCCTCATTATAACGGATGCCCAATTTTCTTTATTTCTGGTGATGAGTCGGATGAGAATAAAGTGCGCTCTTATCAAAGTGGCGGAATTGATTTTCTTTCTCGAGATATTCGCAGTGATGAACTAATTGTTAGGCTCTCCAACAAAATCAAATTCTATCTTCAAATGTCCACCATCCTTGAGTTGGGAAATTTGCGACTGGATGTGGAGCATATGACGTTAACCATCGGTGAAGAACATCAGAGTCTCACGTTAATTGAAATGCGAATTATGCAAATTATTTTGCGCTCTTTCCCTACAGCGCTCTCACGCACTGACCTCATTAAAAAGATCTGGGGAGAGGAGAGTGTTAAGCCCGGAACTATTAATACCCATATCACTAATCTCAAATCACGAATCGATAAATGGAATTACTTCATTAAAATTCGTGGAGATCAGATTCTAGTTGAGGCCAAGAGCTAGTAGAGACTGTACTCGGCCAGACGGCATTCAATATCACCATTAAAAAGAATATGCCGCTTTGATGACTTTAGTCCCACAGACTTGAGCATAGAGAGATTGCCCGTGAAAATCGCCGCACGATGGCCTTTGAATGTATTTTTCCAATGATCTCCAAGACTCTTGTAGAGACCTTTTAATTTTTCTTCTTCACCGTATTCTAACCGCTCTCCGTAGGGAGGATTGCTTAAGAAAAGGCATTTCTCAGTTGGGGGAATGGATTCCATAACATCTTGATGTTTAATTTCAATGGCACGGTCAAGTCCCGCTTTGCGAAGATTCTCTCTTGCTCCACTAGCAGTGTATTCAGAGAGATCGCTTCCTACAATTCTGCCACGTTGTGCTTCGAGTTTTTTAATCCCGGCTTCGGTTTCTGCCACCACATCATTGAGCATCTGCTTAAAGCTTGCCTGAAGTTCAGTATCTTTGGTGAGCCAAGGATAGTTTTGAAAAGTCCAAAGATGAGCATGAGGATTTCTGAGAAAATGCCTTACGCGAATATAACTTGGAGGAATATTTCCCGCCATTAAAGCCGCTTCAATGACTAATGTTCCGGATCCACACATGGCATCTATGAGACCCTCTGTTTCAGGATTCCAACCCAGAGTTTTAAGAATTCCCGCTGCAAGATTCTCTTTCATAGGAGCTTCAGTCTTGGCCACGCGGTATCCGCGCATATGCAGAGGATCACCACAGAGGTCATACATAATTGTGGCAGCGTAAGGCTTTCCTACACCACGATCTACCCGTGCAAGAAACGCTACATCTGGATAATCCTTGGCCACACTTGGTCTCTCACCATCAAAGTGTCTGAAATAATCTACGATGGCATCTTTGAGTTTGAGAGTTGCAAACTGGGAGTTGCGAAATTCTTCGCGCTCTCCAGGTAAGTCTCCAAAAATGGTTGTGAGTCTAAAAGTGTGCTGAACATCCATGAGGGTCTTCCACTTAATGTCTGTGGCCCCAAGGTAGTAATCCTTCTCGTCGTTCATCTCAAAATGATAAAGATACTTGAAAACACGACTGGCCAGACGAGAATAGAGAATCACTTTTAAAGCAATTTCATGAAAGGCTTCAAATTTCACCCCACCCCTTACTGGCTGAGCGTTTTTGGCACCTAAAGTCAGAATTTCCTGAGCGAGAAGCTCCTCTAGGCCACCTGGGCAAGAGGCAAAGTATTCAAATCCGTATTTATTCATAAAAGCCTTAGATATCCTCGAACAAACCCCACCTTCCTCTTGAACAAGAAGGCCGAAGAGTGTTAGGTTTACCGCATTAATATTTTTTTGTTATTTACCAGACCTCACAAGGTTAGGAAAAGGAATTGTAGATGAAAGCAACTTTTTCACAGGGCACTTACGGAAACACAACTCGCTTAAAATACAAGGTTAAGGATATTAGTCTTGCAGACTGGGGTCGTAAGGAAATCAAGCTCGCAGAAGCTGAAATGCCAGGTCTTATGTCTCTTCGCTCAGAATTCGGTAAGTCTAAGCCGCTCAAAGGTGCTCGTATTGCTGGTTGTCTTCACATGACCATTCAAACTGCAGTTCTTATCGAGACTTTGGTTGAGCTTGGAGCTGATGTGACTTGGTCATCATGTAACATCTTCTCAACTCAAGACCATGCTGCTGCTGCAATCGCTGCTGCAGGAATTCCTGTTTATGCTTGGAAAGGGCAAAACGAAGAGGAGTTCATGTGGTGTATTGATCAGACTGTGTTCTTTGGTGAGAAGAATGAACCACTTAATATGATTCTTGATGATGGGGGAGATCTTACTCAACTCATTCTTGATAAATATCCTGAGCTTTATAAAGGCATCAAAGGTATTTCAGAAGAAACTACAACGGGTGTTCACCGTTTGTACGAACTTGAAAAAGTTGGAAAACTTCCTGTACCGTGTATCAATGTTAATGACTCAGTTACCAAGTCAAAATTTGACAACAAATACGGCTGCCGCGAATCTTGTGTAGATGCTATCCGCCGAGCTACTGACGTTATGATGGCCGGTAAAGTTGCTGTTGTAGCTGGTTTCGGAGATGTAGGAAAAGGTTCTGCTGATTCACTCAAAGGTGCGGGAGCTCGTGTAATCGTGACCGAGATCGATCCTATTTGTGCACTTCAGGCCGCAATGGAAGGTTACGAAGTTAAGAAGATGGATGACGCTGTTAAAGAAGCCGACATCGTTGTGACAACTACTGGTTGCAAAGACATCATTACTGGAAAACACTTCCTTTCAATGAAAGATAAGGCCATCGTATGTAACATTGGTCACTTTGATATCGAAATTGATATGGCGTGGTTGAATAAGTCTTACGGTCACACAAAAGATACAGTGAAACCCCAAGTGGATCTTTATACTCTTGAAAATAATAAACAAGTGATCGTCTTGGCCGAAGGCCGACTTGTGAATCTTGGCTGTGCTACTGGTCACCCAAGCTTTGTGATGAGTGCTTCTTTCACTAACCAAGTTCTTGCTCAGCTTGAACTCTGGAATAACACCTCTGCGTATGAGAAGAAAGTTTATATGCTGCCTAAGCACCTTGATGAAAAAGTGGCCCGTTTGCACCTTGCTAAAATTGGTGTTGAACTTGATGTCCTCAGTCCTGTTCAATCTGAATATCTTGGGATCTCAGCCTCAGGTCCTTACAAGCCTGAATATTACCGCTACTAAGAATATAAGTTTTCTCAAGGCCCGCTTATGCGGGCCTTTTTTATTGAAGCTAGCTTCGGGGCTTTTTTTTTGCTAAAATTTCTTTATGAAAATCTTCATTGCTTCAGATCACGCTGCCTTCACTGAAAAAAATCAACTCACTGAATATCTCAAAAAAAATCATGATGTGATTGATCTGGGAACCCATTCTGCTGAATCGACTCACTATCCTGAATGGGCCAAAAAACTGGTAGCTAAAGTTCTCGAGGAAAAGGTTACAGGGATTTTGCTTTGTGGATCTGGTATTGGTGTGAGTATGGCCGCAAACCGTTTTAAAGGCATCCGCGCGGCCCTCTGTCGAGATACTGAAGACGCCAAAATGAGCCGTCTCCATAATAACGCGAATGTGCTTTGCTTGAGCGGAAGAAGAACTCCCGTTGAAGAGCTAAAGAAAATTGCCGATGTATTTCTTGCTACTGAGTTTGAAGGTGGACGTCATCAAACACGTATCGATCAATTTAATTCTTTAGGCGAATAATTACTTATTTTCTTCTGGCTGAAGTTTTTTCCATCCTGACTGGCGGAAGCGATTAGTGATGATATCCCAAATAGGTGTATCGGGATTTCTTGAAACATCTGCTGCCCGGTTCACGGCGCGATCTGCAAAAGTTACCACTTCATTATTATTAGAAGCTGCAGCTTGACCCATTTGAGGCAGAACAAGCTCTTCGGAATTATTAATGGCCGAATTTTGATGGGAATTATTCTGACGATAATTCCCACTCACTTCAGCTGATTCAACCCGACTCTTCACTGATGCTGGAAGATTCTCTAAGGCGTTAGCAGTGGCACCATTCATAAGTCCACCAGCACTAGGGGTGCCTGAACTGTTGGAAGCAATCTGTGCCGCAACACTTGCAGGCATGAGATCATCAAAATTTGCAGCGAGGGATTTTTCTTCATCAGTAAGATTTACTCTCGGAACACTACTGGTATCAATTTTACCCAGGACTTTTGAGGCCAGAGCAGCTGAAGCAGTTGAGTATTTATTGAGTTCAGCTTCATCCATTTCACCTTTAGTTAAAAGATCAAAACCTCTATTCCCTAGATCCATCATATTAGTACCTAAGCTAAACTGAGGATTAAATCCACGGATGGTGGTGGTAAAGCAAGAGTTGTTGGACTTACAGGCGCAGGTCTGATCCACAGTCATCACACCATTTTTCAAAACTCCACAGGCCAGATCACTTTTTGTTCCAGCTATGTTTCCTGCATTGAGAACACATACTTGTTGATATTGATTGGGATAGAGAGTTTTTGATGTGGCTTCACCACAAAAACAAGCAGTCCCAGTCCATGGATTACAATCTCCTGCCTTAGGAAGGGAATCGATAACTTTCTGAACTTTCTTCATGGCATCCGCATGTTTTTTTGATTTGAGTAAATACAGAGCTGAGATCGCTGCAGCTGAAGACATCTTCGTGATGTATTTCCAATCCATCGCTGGCTTGGGAGGCATCACGGCCTGGGCCATATAACAAGCCGTCACTGCACCATAGGCCGTTGACTGATAGAGAGAAGTTTTTTTTCTGGCCGAATGAGCTTCTTTTAAATTAACCAAGGCCGCAAGCTGAGGATCATTGAGTGAAGCCGTATCTTGAGTGGCCTGTTTTTGCATTCCCGCTTGCATGGCACCGGCCAGCATCTCCCAACCCATGGCGCCCCACATACAGTAATCAGTGGTTTTAGTTTTTGCTGCTACCTCAGGGGTGCCAGCGACTCCAGGTGTTCCCGGAGTGGCAGGGACTGCAGCAGTAGGATTTTTTAAAGCGTTACTGGGTCCACCACCACCGGTTAAAAATCCTGAAGCACCAAAAATACCCACATATAGTTTTCCGATGTTGGCCTCAAGTGCTCCGCCGATAGCGTTGTTCATGATCACGCCATTTTCAACGGAACTAGTTTGACATTTATCTAGGCCCGCACATCCTGTTTTCATGACAGCTTCACGTCTTCCAGAATGCATAAAGGCAGCCGCTTCGGCAGCTTGCTCGTCAGTCAAACCAGTTGTGCCCGCTGGAGTGGTGGAGGTTCCAGTGAATCCTGAATCCAAGGTGCCAGTCTGAGCATTAAGCGTGGAGCTTAAAAGGAGAATGGTTATTATAAAAAGATTGATCAGTTTCATCGTTTGCCCTTGGATGAAGATTATTTTACCACGAGCAGAAACCACGCCAAGCCAGAGAAAAGCTTTCCAAGATGGGACTCCTAGTAATTTCAGTTAGTTAGGGTCATCAACATTGGACTACCTTATCTAACAAGTGCAACAAATATTTATCGTTTGACTGCTATTTCAGGGATAAGTAACTTATACCCATGTTAGAAAAAAAGCAGAGTGTTCAGCACACTCACGACAATGATCTCACTCATTCTATGGTTCATTACCTCTTAGCGATTCATAAGCTCAAAGAGGCAAAAGGCTATGCCCGCGTAACCGATATCGCCCATGAAATGGGTCTGACCAAAGGTTCAGTTTCAACTGCTCTAACAAATTTGAAGAAAAGAGAATTAGTGATTGAAGATGAGAGTAAGTTTCTTTCTCTCTCTCCAGCAGGCCACGAAGCCGTTCACGGTATTCTTTCTTCTCGTACTCTTCTCTTTTATTTCTTAAAAGATATTATCGGCGTAGATGAGGAAGTGGCACACAAAGATTCATGCCTCATGGAGCATCTTATGAGTTCAGATACTCGTGAGAACTTTTTTAATTTCATGAAAACTCTTTGCAGCGATGATATAAAAACTAAGAAATTTTCGACCTCGTTTGACTTCTCTCAATTTGAACATCAACATGACTTTGAAGAAATCCAGAAGGGCGACACTTATTTAAAGACTGAATGAAGATAGTCGAGCTTCTCAAAAAAAGTGATCCGGCCTACCGTAAGCACCTGTGGATTTTTCTTGTTGCCTACTTTTTAGTCCTCTTTAATTACCCCCTCATCCGTGCTTCGAGCATCACACTCTTCTTCGAAGCTTTCGGAGCGAAATCTTCCCCCGCAGCACTTTTTTGGTCCGTCGCATTTCTCTCTGTTTCCATTTATACCTGCAATAAACTTCAAGCGAAGTTTTCAGTACAGAAAGTATTTTTGTGGGCTTCAATTTTCTCTGTGGCGACTTTTTTGATTTCAGGCATTTTTAAGTTGGCTTACGTCGCATTTATTTGGAAAGAAATCTATATCGTTATCCAAGTACACTTACTCTTGGCCTACGCGAATAATTTTTTTAAGAAAGAAGATTTCAAAGTTCTCGTGGGTCCAGTGGGAGCCGCAGGAAGTTTGGGTGGAATCTTGGGAGGGCTTCTCACAAGTGCCATCAGTCAGCATAGTGGAACATTAAATGTTTTGTGGGTGGGTCTCTTGTTTGTTTTTGTTCCGGCTTTGTTTTTTCTTATGACACCCTCTACTCGTCCGGCCAATGAAACAACTCCTAAAACATCACCACTAGCGAGTTTAAATGATCCTCTTGTTCGTAAGTATGTTTTTTACATCGCTTCAGTGGTGGCCCTCACTCAGTTCATGATTAATATTTTGGATTTTAAATTTAACCTCGCTTTTGAAGCGGCCATCTCCGATTCTTCTGCTCGCACTAGTTATTTGGGAGGCATTTACACTTGGACCAATTTCGCCACTTTTCTCATGCAGGTTTTTTTATTGCCCTATATTTTACCGAGAGTTTCAGATAGAAATTATCACCTTTTCATTCCTACCTCGTTTCTGGTGTGTGTTACGATTTTGATGAGTGGCTTCGGTGCGGGACTTATGTCTGTGGCCGTGATTTATATCTATGTGAAAGCCGCAGATTACTCGTTATTTAGTTCCGGTAAAGAGATTCTCTACCAGCCACTACATCCAGAGCAGAAGTATGGGGCCAAGTATCTAACTGATATGCTCGTCTATAGAACATCCAAAGCTTTGGTGGCTGCCGTCTTGATTTATCTGCAATCATCCACCATTCTTAATGTGTTGATGATTGTTCTTCTTTTATTTTGGATGATCATGATCATCAAGCTTTTTACAATTCACCGTAAGCTAAATTAGAGGCCCCTATGAAAAATCCATTGCTCCAAACCCCAACTGCTCCGCACGGGGCGTATCCCTTTGATCAAGTCAAATCTGAGGATTTCT
>CAMDDI010000010.1 GCA_945890905.1 Bacteriovorax stolpii | reverse complement strand
CGTGAGTTTGTGGCAAAACTTTCTAAAACAGGTATTAATATTTCTGAGTACCAGGTTATATTGCTTAACAAAATATTCCTGAGTTTTGTGTGTTTGGTATTCGCTCTTCTTCCTGTATCTACAATTTTTAACCCCAACCGCAGATCCAGCTCTTTTGGAAAAAATGTGGTGTTCACGCTCCTCATTACGGTCGTATTTTGGGTACTTTACAGCTCCGCTGTGGCCTTCGGTAACTCAGGTAAGGTTCACCCACTCATTGCAACTGGAATTGTTCCCATTACCTTCCTAAGTTACGTGATTTTTACCTTCATGAAGAATCGAAAACTCTCAATTTAATTTCACCGTTCTCTATGCTATAAATGCCCCATGAACATAGAAAATTATAAGCTCGAAGGGAGCTTGATCCCAATCGTCACCTATCCAGACCCCGTTCTCTCGGCTAAAGCAGCTGAGGTGACAGATTTTGGTCCGGGCCTGGGTAAATTAGTGAAGGATATGCTCTTCACCATGTATAAGGCACCAGGGATTGGACTCGCCGCGCCTCAAATTGGGCAGAGTATTCGTATGTTTGTGCTTGATGTCGATTATGACCGTGAAGAAGTCACCAATGCTGCCGGACGAGAAGAATATCGTCTTTCAAATTTTAATCCCATGGTTTTCATAAATCCCGTGATCACTGGAACTTCTGGAACCACGGTCTACGAAGAGGGCTGCCTTTCTGTTCCCGGCGTTTACGAAGAAGTGAAACGTTTTGAATCTGTGAATGTAAAATTTCAAAATCTCAAAGGTGAGTTTCAAGAACTTGAAGCCCACGATATGCTCGCCATATGTATTCAGCACGAAAACGATCATCTTGATGGTGTTGTGTTCATCGAGCGTCTGAGTAATCTGAAAAAGACCTTCTACAAGAAAAAACTTTTGAAAGAGAAAGGTCGATGAAAAAACTACGCGTAGCTTTTTGTGGGACTCCTGATTTCTCTGTTCCCACTTTGGAACTGCTCGCAAATCATCCTCACATCGAAGTGGCCATGGTGATCTCAATGCCTGACAGACCCGCCGGCCGAGGAATGGAATTAAAATCACCTGAAGTTATTGAATACGCCAAAGCTCACAAGCTGCCTTTTTATCAGTCTGAGAATATCAACAAAGACCCAGAGTTTATTCAGAAGCTCAAAGACGAGAAGCTCGATTTCATCGTTGTCTTGGCCTTTGCCCAGTTTCTTGGATCAGAGATTCTCAATATCGCAAAGCTTGGCTGCTTTAATATCCATACTTCTATTTTACCCAAGTACCGTGGAGCAGCTCCCATTCAATACGCCCTTATGAATGGCGATACCGAGACCGGGGTCTCAATTCAAAAAATGGTTAAGAAGATGGATGCCGGCGACCTTGTGCATTTCCACACGGTATCAGTAGCACCCACTGAGAATGGCGGTCAGCTCTATACCCGTTTAAAGTTTCAAGCTGCTCTGGCCATGAATGATCTCATAACTAAAATTTTAAATAATGAAGTTGTCCACACCCCACAAGATGAATCTCAAGTTTCTTTTGCGCCCACTTTAAAAAAAGAAGATGGCCTATTAAACTTTAAGGATAAAAAGGTGGGGGAAATTTTGAATCTCATCCGCGCTCTTGAACCATGGCCCGGAACTTACTGCTATTTAAATGGCAAAAGACTTAAGATTTTAAGTGCTGAAACTTATCATTCGAAAGTGGCCGTAGGTGTGGCCAAAAATGATATGGGCTCATTAGTTGTGGGATGCCTAGACGGTGCTCTTCGCTTGAGTGAAGTGCAGCTCGAAGGCAAGAAGCCCAGTTCAGATCGTGAACTCTTAAACGGTATCAAAACAGAAATTGTATTAAGCTCGGAGAAAACATAATGTCGATAATTATCTCCCCTAGTCTTCTGTCAGTTGATTTCCTTGAACTCAAAACTGAGCTAGAGAGATTAAATCAGATTGATGATCTCTGGCTTCACTTAGATATTATGGATGCTCATTTTGTGCCTAATCTCACTTTCGGTGAACCGGTGCTCAGAAATGTAAAGTCAGCAACCAAACATAAACTTGATGCGCATCTCATGGTCACTGATCCAGATTTTTTTGCAGATAGCTTCAAGGACCTTGGTCTGCATAATTTTACCTTTCACTGGGAAGCTGAAGTTCATCACGACCGCTTAATTGAAAAATTAAAAACCATGTATCCTTCAGTGGGTATTTCACTTAATCCTTCCACCCCATTGTCAGTCATCCCAAATTATCTCTTGGGAAAAGTTGATTTAGTTCTTTTGATGAGTGTAAACCCTGGATTTGGTGGTCAAAAATTTATTCCTGAAGTAATCGATAAGCTCATCGAGCTGGATAAAATTCGTCATGAAAATAATTTTAAATTTCAAATACAAGTTGATGGCGGAATTAACGAACAAAACGCTGGATATTTGATTCAGGCTGGGGCCAACAATTTAGTGGCAGGAAATTATATTTTCTCTGAACCCAATAAAGATTATCTCTCTCGTGTGAATAAAATTCGCTAAGGTCCAATATGAAAAAATATGAACTCACTGGTTTGAATATTACCGTTGAAGATGTCGCTCAGATTTCTCGGGCCAAGCTCGGTCAGGTTGAACTCTCAATTGCACCTGCTTCATTCGATAAAATGAAGAAATCTCGGGCCCTTGTAATGGATATCGTTAAAAAAGGGAAACCTGTTTACGGTATCAATACCGGCTTTGGTGCTCTTGCCTCAAAACAAATTGCGACAGAGGATCTTGAACAACTTCAATACAATCTTATCCGCTCTCATTGTACTGGTGTAGGTCGTCCATTTTCTCGCAATATTTCTCGCGCGATCATGCTCTCACGGGCCAACTGCCTCATTCAGGGCTATTCAGGTGTAACTCCTGAAACAATTCAGCTTCTTTTAGATTTTATTAATTTCGGAATCACGCCAGTTATTCCTGAAAAAGGAAGTGTAGGTGCGTCGGGAGATTTAGCTCCCCTCTCACACGTGGCCCTGGCCCTCATTGGCGAAGGTGAAGTGGAGTATCAAGGCAAGATCATGCGATCTGATTTTGCCATTCACCAAATTGGAAAAACTCCCGCTAAGCTTGGCCCCAAAGATGGCCTGGCCTTAATTAACGGAACATCAGTGATGCTCGCCTTGGGTTGTCTGGCGTTAGTAGATGCTAAGCGTATTGTGAAGCAAGCCGATATTATCTCCTGCTTAACTCTCGATGCTGTCCGCGGAACTGCCACTCCCTTTGATGAGCGCATATCACTACTTAAACCTCAGCCAGGTCAACTGGATGTTTCACGCAATCTTTTAAAGATTCTGAAAGATTCTGAGATTTTATTTTCTCATCCTGATGACGGAAAAGTTCAGGATCCTTATTCACTACGATGTATTCCACAAGTTCATGGGGCGTGCAGACAGACTCTTCGCCACTCAGAAGAAGTTTTAACTATCGAGCTCAACTCAGTCACAGATAACCCACTAGTGTTTGTAGAAACTGGCGATGTGGTTTCAGGTGGAAACTTTCACGGTGAAGCACTCGCTCTGACCATGGATTATTTGGCCATGGGACTTTCTGAAATTTGTAGTATCGCCGAGAGAAGAGTAGAAAAGATGATGAATCCTCACTTCTCTGATCTGCCTGCTTTTTTAACTAAGAATTCTGGCCTCAATTCAGGTCTGATGATTGCTCACGTGACTCTTGCGGCCCTTGCTTCAGAGAATAAATATCTCTGTCATCCCGCTTCAGTGGATTCTATTCCTACATCAACAGATAAAGAAGATCACGTCTCCATGGGTGTGACTTCCGGTAGAAAACTTTTAGAAGTCGTAGAAAATGTGAAAATGGGTTTAGCTATCGAGCTACTTTGCAACACTCAAGGGTTAGAATTTTTGCGCCCTCTTAAAACTTCTCCGGCCTTAGAGAAAGTTCACAAACTTGTTCGCAAGCACGTTCAGATCATTGAAGAAGACCGCACATTTCATAAAGACATTGAAAGCCTTACGCGATTAATTGAAACAGAAGAAATTATCCAGGAAGTTGAGACCATTACTGGTCGACTTGCTTGAGGAGAACCTATGAGTAATATTCCCCTTCCTCCTACGGGAGATAAACTTACCTGTAAAGGTTGGCATCAAGAGGCAGCTCTTCGCTGCCTGCTGAATAATTTGCATCCCGATGTTGCCGAAGATCGAGAAGAGCTCATTGTGTATGGTGGTAATGGACAAGCTGCAAGAAATCCAAAAGCACTGGCCGATCTTATTACAGCTCTTAAAAACTTAGAAAACGATGAAACACTTATTGTTCAATCTGGTAAACCTGTAGCTGTATTTCCCAGTAATCCACAAGGACCAAGAGTTCTCATCGCAAACTCAAATCTTGTTCCTAAGTGGGCGACCTGGGAGCACTTTAATAAATTAAAAGATGAAGGCCTAATGATGTACGGTCAGATGACCGCTGGATCATGGATCTATATTGGGACACAAGGAATTGTTCAAGGCACCTACGAAACTTTTATGGCCGCTGCCAGAAAGCATTATGGCGCTCAATCGACCCTTAAAGGAAAACTTGTTCTTACGGCCGGTATCGGGGGAATGGGTGGAGCTCAACCTCTGGCCGTAAAAATGGCAGAAGGTGTATGTCTCTGTTGTGATGTGGATGTCACAAGGATTGAAAAAAGATTAAAAACAAAGTATCTCGATGTGTTGGCAAGTAGTTTTGAAGAAGGCTTAGATCTTGCCTTAAAGGCCAAGAAAAACAATGAAGCTATTTCCATTGGTGTTGTTGGAAATGCAGTGGATTTCTTTGAATTTGTTTTGGATAAAGGTATTGTCCCAGATCTTGTGACCGATCAAACTTCTGCGCATGATCCACTGAATGGTTATGTTCCCGGTGGAATGACTCTGGAAGAAGCCGCAGATCTGCGTAAATCAAATCCTGAAAAATATGTTCAGTACTCTCATGCGACCATGGGCGCCCATATCGGTGTAATGGTTGCTTTTAAAAAGAAAGGTGCTCACGTTTTTGATTATGGAAACAATCTTCGCGCAGGGGCCCAGATAGCTGGTGTTAAAGATGCTTTTAGTTTCCCGGGATTTGTTCCTGCCTACATTCGCCCATTATTTTGCGAAGGCTCAGGCCCATTCCGCTGGATCGCACTCTCAGGGGATCCTGCCGACATCAAAGTAACTGACGATGCACTTCGTGAATTATTCCCAGAAAATAAATCCATGATTAACTGGCTGGATAAAGCTGAAAAGATGATTCAGTTTCAAGGCCTGCCAGCAAGAATTTGTTGGTTAAAGTATGGTGACCGTGAAAAAGCCGCTCTACTTTTTAACAAGCTTGTTCGTGAGAAGAAAGTTAAGGCCCCTATCGTAATTGGTCGCGATCATTTAGATTGCGGATCGGTGGCAAGTCCCAACCGTGAAACAGAGGCAATGAAAGATGGCTCTGATGCAGTTTCAGACTGGCCATTACTCAATGCCATGATCAACATTAACAATGGGGCGAGCTGGATCTCTCTTCATCACGGTGGTGGTGTAGGAATGGGCTATTCTCAACACTCTGGTATGGTCATAGTGTGTGATGGAACGCCTGAAATGGATGTACGACTTTCGAGAGTACTAAATTCTGATTCGGGTATGGGAATTGTTCGCCACGCAGATGCGGGATATGACATTGCTTTGGATATTGCTAAAGATAAAGACACCAAGATCAAATTCCCTTCTCTATAAAGGTTTTCTATGAAACTTGCTTTCATCTTTATCTTTTACTCAGTTTGCACTTTGGCTACCGAGCTTGAAGTCCGCTATAAAATTCAATCTTTCATTGTTTCCCAGGATGCCAAAGCTCTGAGTTTTAAAACTCATGAATCTAAAATTAAATTTGAAGAAGCTCCATGCAATAAAGAACTACTTAAAAAGTTTGCCTTAAAACTTCACGATCTATCTTTACCTATTGAATCGGGAAGAGAATCTTTGACGGATAATATTATCAATTATGTTTTGGATAATAAGCGGCATACTGAAAATGCTGATTCAGCTAAAGGTAAATTCCTTTTAGGTTTGCCAGAAGAATTCAAGCAGCTCAAGCAAGAAGAAGCTAAATTATGTGCGGCCAATGATTAAAGTATTTACGGGCCTTAATCAAATCTTAACACTTTCAGAAGCTCAACGAAAAGATGGACGAAATCTTTTGCCCGAAGACCTCTCCTTAGTTACTCAAGGGTCCGTGGTTTTCGATGAAAACTCCATCCTGTGGGTTGGTGAGCAAAAGAGTATTCCCCTGGAGTATCAGAGTGCTAAAACATTTGATCTCTCAGGCCACGTTCTTACTCCCGAAATTGTGGATTCCCACACTCATCTTGTATTCGGTGGAGACCGTGCCCAGGAGTATGCTGACCGATTAAACGGAAAAAGCTATGAGGAGATCGCTAAACGCGGTGGCGGGATTCTTCTCACCATGAATCAGACCAATAGCGCTTCACTTGAAATTCTCTTTAATGAAGCATGTTCGCGAATAGAGCGCATTCATTCATATGGTATTGGCACTATCGAAATTAAGTCTGGATATGGGCTAAACTTTGATAAGGAATTTCAAATCAGTCTTTTGATTGATCGGCTTAAAAAGCAATTCGCTCCTCGGATTCAAATTCTTAATACCTTTTTGGCGGCCCACGATGTACCTAAAAGTTTTGGAACTTCGGCGCAATACTTATCTCAAGTTGTATTACCCTTGCTTGAAAAGCTCGCACCCTTAAAAATTATCGATGCCGTAGATATCTTCCATGAGAAAAATTACTTCACTGAAAATGATGTCAAAATGCTTTTTGAAAAAGCTCAATCACTTAAAATTGCCTGTAAGTCACACGCTGATGAGCTCAATGATAACGATGGTGCCACACTGGCTTCTTCTTACTATGCCTTGAGTGCTGATCACTTACTTAAGATATCTGACAGTGGAATTAAAAATCTATCTGAGAGTTCTACTGTTGCGACCCTTCTTCCTGGCACAGCATTCTTCTTGGGTAAACCTCTGGCCCCGGCCCGAAAAATGCTTGATGCCAGAGTCAAAGTCGCCATCGCATCTGATTACAACCCAGGATCATGTCACTGTGATAATTTGCTTCTCATCGCTTCTATCTCAGCAGCACAACTTAAAATCAATCAAGCCGAACTTTGGTGTGGAATTACCCTCAACGCTGCTCACGCATTAGGCTTAAAAAACCAGGGGGCAATTGTTGTAGGAATGAAGCCACGCTTCTCGCTCTTTAAAACCGAGAGTCTCTCGCATATCACTTATAATTGGGGCCGAAATTTTTCAGTTAGTTTGCCTTAAGAGAATTTTCAATCAACGAAATAAATTCTGGATCCATGAAATCATGAATGCGCTTGTTCACGTAGATGACTTTGCCTTGATAAAAGACAATTGAGACAGGGTAGGTGCCAATCAAGAATTTATTAGAAACTAAACTTTCAGGATCGGCCACAGACTCAAAATTTAACTTATACTTGGCTTCAATTTTTTGGATGTTTATTAATGGGGCATCCTCATCTCCATTGATCCCAATGACTTTCACTTTGCCTTTGTATTTATCTTGAAACTTAACCAGTGACGGGAACTCTTTTAAGCAAGGCAGGCACCAAGATGCCCAGAAATTGAGGACCACCAGAGGGCTTTTCTCGTTCTTGAGTTCAATGGTCGTGTTCTTAGTTGTCGTTAATTTAAGTGCTTGGAAGTTAGTCTCATAGACGGAGTGCTTTTGTTTATCAGCATCTCCCTGATCTGCATTAAGATGGAAGGTATCCCATAGAATTTGTGTGGAAAGAAACCCACTAAAGGCTAAAATAAGAAGAAGGAATGGGACGTACTTTTTCATTTTTGTGGTCATGAGGTGGCCTGGATTATACCTCAAATGTTGTCATATATGAAGAACTGGATGCTATTACCATTTGCAAAAATCAATAAGCGCCTTAAACAGCGTGGGCAAGCTATCGTAGAGTTTGTGTTGTTGCTTGTGGTCGTTGCAGGAATTTCATTTGGATTTGTATCATTTATGAACCGCAACTTAGGACGCTACTGGGAATACTACGCCAATCTAGTCATTAACGACAAACCTGGAACAACTACAGTAAGATTACGCTAATCAAATAAATTCAAGGATGGATCATGAGTCTTCTACTCGCAATCGATCAGGGTACAACTGGATCGACCTCACTTCTAATTGACGCTAAAACTCTTAAAGTTATTGATAAAGAAAAAGTGGATTATCGCCAAATTTATCCAAAGCCCGCGTGGGTTGAACATGATCTCGAAGACATTTGGAATTCAGTGGCCACTTCCATCACCACAGTCTTAAAACGCCAAAACGTTGATGCTAAAAATATTCAGGCGATCGGAATTACTAATCAGCGTGAAACCACATGTGCTTACGATAAAAAAGGTAAACCTCTTCACCATGCTAGTGTTTGGCAAGATCGCCGTACAGCTTCTTGGTGTGATGAGCATAGATCAAACTATGAATCGAAATGTCGTAAGAAAACTGGCCTGCCCCTTGATCCCTATTTTTCGGGAACAAAAATGCGCTGGCTTTTGGATCATGTTCCTTCTGTAAAAGTAGCAGCGGAAAGAAAAGATTTGTGTCTCTCAACAGTTGATTCATTTCTTTTATATCGTTTAAGTTCAGGGAAATCGTTTGCCACCGAAGCTTCAAATGCTTCTAGAACCATGCTGATGAATTTAGAAACGTTCAATTGGGATTCTGATCTTTTAAACTTTTTTGGAATTGATAAATCCTTCTTACCTGAGATCAAAGAATCATTTACCAATTTTGGTGAAACTAAAGGGTGTGAGTTTTTACCTGATGGCATTCCTGTTCTCTCTATCTTGGGCGATCAGCAAGCTGCACTTTTTGGTCAGGCCTGTATCAATGTGGGAGACTTGAAATGTACCTATGGTACGGGAGCATTTCTTCTTTTGAATATTGGTGAAAAGATAGTTCATTCGCAAACTGGATTACTCACAACTGCGGCCTATTCTTTCCGTGGTCATAAAGTTTACGCCCTTGAAGGGTCTGCCTACATAGCAGGTGCTGCCGTTCAATGGTTGAGAGATAATTTACAAAGCATTAAGTCCGCCCCAGAGGTAGCCGAGCTCGCCAAAGGTGTAAAAGATCTCTCACAGATGGAGCATGTGCTTTTTATGCCATTCTTCACCGGTATCGGAACCCCTTATTGGAATTCAAATGCGAAAGCCGCCATCGTGGGTCTTACTCGAGACACGGACAACCGACACATTGCTCGCGCTTGTTTAGAAGGCATCGCCCTTTCGGTGAATGATTCTGTCTCTAGTTTTAAAAAAGATTTCACTCAGCTTAATGATATTCGCGTTGACGGTGGAGCCGCCTCTAATGATCTGCTGATGCAGATTCAATCAAACTTCTCTCAGAAAACAATTCTTCGTCCCCAGGTTACCGACACCACAGCTTTTGGCGTGGCCATCGGTTGCTTGGTCGGTAAGGGGGAAATTAGTATCGAAGATATGGGTAAATTCTGGAAACTTGATCGTGAGTTTAAGCTCGAGAAAGATGCCTATTATGCTAAGAAAAAAGATCTCTGGGATAGCACCATTAAGAGACTGTATCTTTAAATAAAAGATTTTTCAGCTCACTGGCACGGGTAACTCCCACAAGTTCAACCTTGTACTTACCTTTAAAATCATTGGCCGCACGCTTAGAAGTGATCACGCGCTTGTAATTCATCTGGGCAATCTCTTTAAGACGAATGTCCATCATGGGAACCGAGCGAACCTCCCCCGTAAGACCTACTTCGCCCAAGAAGAGAGTGTCATCTGGCACTGGCTTTTGATAATACGAACTCAGAAGTGAAGCTATAACAGAGAGATCATTCTCGCGAGAGGTGAGTTTCATGCCCCCCACAACGTTGACATAGATATCATTAAACGAGAGCGGAATGCCGATGTACTTATCAATCACGGCCACCAGGAGAGCGACTCGATTGGTATCCAGTCCCTGAGTGGTCCTGCGTCCCTGAGAAAATTTATTTTCTACCACCAAAGCTTGAATCTCTACAAATAGTGAGCGGCTACCTTCTAGGATGCAGGTAATTGATCGACCAAAAGATCCAGGAAGAGATTGCTCCAAGAAATATTGAGAGGGATTTTTAATTTCTATCAACCCACTTTCTTGCATTTCAAAAATGCCCACCTCGTTGGTGTTCCCAAAACGATTTTTCATTACCCGAAGCATTCTGTATTGTCCTAGCTGATCCCCTTCGAAATATATAACTGTATCTACCATGTGCTCTAAGATCTTGGGTCCAGCGATTTGTCCTTCCTTGGTAACATGACCGATGAGAAAACAAGTGAGGTTATAGGCCTTGGCAAAATTCATGAGCTCGTAAGTCACTTCCCGTATTTGAGTCAAAGTGCCTGCAGCAGAATCAACTTGATTAGAATGAGTTGTTTGAATGGAATCTAAAACAAGAAACTTAGGCTTAAGTTCTTTGACTTGCTCTAATATTTTTTGCCAGTTGGTTTCATTAAAAATGTAAAATCCGTCACTATGAATTCCTAAACGTTTTGAACGTTGGGCCACTTGCGATTCTGATTCCTCGCCACTTACATATAAAATCTTCTCTTTCCCATATTCGCTCAGTAGTTTTCCACAGACTTCCATTAGAAGTGTGGATTTCCCAATTCCTGGCTCGCCCCCAATAAGTGTCAGGGAACCAATGGTCACTCCTCCACCCATCACCCGATCAAATTCAGTCATCTTGGTTTGATAGCGCTCTACACTCTCGTGCTCAATTTGATCAATGGTTTTCGGCTTACTTTCACGGCCTAAAATTGACTTTGGTGCAGCCTTGCTGTCTTTGATTTGTTCTTCTTCACTAAATGAATTCCACGTTTGGCAGTCAGGACATTTTCCTAACCACTTGGCAGACTTGTAGCCACATTCTTGGCAGGTGAAGACAGTTTTGATTTTGGCCATGTTAACCTTCGAGCATCTTTAAGAGCTTCTTTTCTGAGATAATAGGAATGTCGAGTGATACGGCCTTCACATACTTGCTCGATGAACCCTCTTCTTCATTGGTCACAAGATAAGATGTATTCTTAGATACTGAACTCACCATTACTCCGCCATTTTTCTTAATGAGTTTTTCAATCTCACCACGAGGCTGGCTGAGTTCTCCAGTAATACAGAACTTTGATCCACTCAGAGGTCCTTCTCCCGAGCTGATTTCATCTGCTTTAACTTTGACCCCCACGCTTAGAAGTTCCGCGATGAGTTTTTCTTTCTTGTGAAGTGAGGCGAGAAAATCCGTCGAAGACTTTTCTGCAAATCCTTCAATCGACATCATCTTCTCTAAGGTAAGTGCCTGCACTTTTTCCAGGGTATTATAGCCTTGAGCTACAATTTTTTCACTTTTGGCCGCGGATACACCCTCAACACCAATGGCAGAAATAAACTGAACTAATGTCTGGTTAGTGGATTTTTGAATATTTTCATACATTTTTCTGGCGAGTTTCTCTTTAACTTTTTCAAGGAGAAGAAAATTTTCTTCTGTGAGGCGATAGAGATCTGGAATATCATCCACCAGACCCTTCATCATCATTTCATCTAAGCGCTTGTCAGAGACATCATCGATGCCGGATTTATGAATATAATTAAGGATCACTTCTTTAACTCTCGCAGGGCACTTTTCGTTATCACAGAAAAGCCATATGTCTTGGATGTTAAGCTTACTATTGCAGCTTGGGCATTTGCTGGGATAAGAGTATTCGCCTTTTGCACGCTCCACAACACCAAGAAACTTAGGGATCACTTCACCTGAACGAATGATTTCTATTTTGTCACCAGACTTAAGTTCGAAATTTTTCACCATTCCAAAGTTATGAAGAGTCACTCTTCCAATCATGGCCCCTGATAATTCTGTTGGTTCAACCAAAGCGACTGGGGTCAATGTACCATTTCTGGAAACCCCCCACTCAATTTGATTGATGGTTGTGATTTTAGTTTCGCCGGTAAACTTAAAAGCCATTTTATAGCGCGGATGATGAGAGGTTTCACCAAGCTCTTCATGTAGTTTTAGATCATCATACACAAGAACCAGGCCATCAATAAGATAGTCGCCACCTGAAATGAAGTCTTTGGCTTCCATGATACTTTTCTGAACATCTTTAGGGGTTTTATGAATCTCATAGTCTGGAATCACAAAGCCGTGGGCCTTAAGCCAATCAAGCTTCTCATGTTCTTTTTTAAATTTCTCAACACTGATTAGATCGAAAGCTTTAAAACTTAAATAGCGGCAGAGCTGAATATTTTCTTTTCTACCTAAAAGTCCGGCCACAATGTTTCGCTGAGAAGTAGGAGCTTCAAGGTCAAGTGCCTTCATTTCTTCTGAGAGATGAAAGAAGCTTGCTTCCACACAGTAAACTTCACCGCGAACTTCGAAATCTCCCTTGGCCGATATTGATTTTGGGATATCGGGAATGTAGAGAGCTTTCAGAGTGATATTCTCACCTGATTGACCGTCACCCCGAGTTTTGGCAATTTTTAAATGTCCGTTCTCATAGATGAGTGAGCAGCTAGATCCATCAATTTTAAAAATGCTTACGACCTCCTCTTCACCAATCCATTTGATGAGATCTTTTTCGTCATAAGTTTTATCAAGGGAGAGCATGCGTTTTTGATGAGTCACTTTATTAACTGACGTGGCCAGACCCCAACCCACAATTTCGAGGACCGGATTTTTTGGATCGAGCTGTTTTAATTCAGATTCAAGTTTGTCGAACTCTTCATCTGAAATGGCTGCTTTACCTTTATAATATAATTCTTTGTGATGAATAATGAGCTTTTCTAGCTCTTGAACGCGATTATTTTTCATGAAGGATATTTATCATATTCCTCATCAAAAGTTAAACGAGAGTCCGATTTTTAAACGATTATCACTGTAGGAAACTTCTTTATATGAACTGTTAAAGGTAGCTTTGCGCTGAAGGCTCTCGATGCTTCCGTCAATTGTGGTACGCATGGTGTACTGATATTTAATTCCAATCTCAAGCTCCATGGCCGAAGCTGATTTAGCTGTTCCATACATCCCGTCATCATCTTTAAAAGTTGGAAACGGCATAAACTCTGCCGCAGCAAAGAAGCGAAATTCGCGATTTATAGGAACATTTGCAGCTGTACCAAACAGCAGGCCTGAAATGCTGTTTTTCCCAAATCCATCAGGAAGAGAATAATCAAGATCGAAAGTATGATTGGCGTAACCACCATAAACATCAATTTGCGGACCGTAGAAAAAACCGATCGGCAGGTATTTATAACCACCCGTCAATTTAATGGTGTTACTTGTGGCATTTACGTTTGTTTTGGTTGGATTTCCGGAAGACTTTTTGAGGCTACCCAAAGACCGTACAATTTCTAAAGCAGCAAAATATTGCCTTGTGATCCAACCCTCAGCTCTCACATCCACACCCATAAGATTACCACTCATGCGAGTTGATCCATTAGGAGTTGCCGTATCAACACTGGAGCTTGTTTGAAACAATCCCAACGACAAAATCCCCAGAGTTCCTAGAGTTTCATTATCTTTTGCATCTGTATCGATGGTTGGATCTTTGATAAGTTCTTGGCGGTACTCTTCGAGTCTGACCCAATCTCCTGCAGCAAGTTTTTTATCAGACTTATAAATTCGCACTTGGCCCAGGGCCTGGTTATCAGATATGCTGAATATTTTTCCTTCGGCCAAAACTTCTGTATCCCAATCAACAATTTTTTTCAAAAGAGGATGCTTCTTTTTAGCTACGGGACGCTTAACCAGAAATGCCTGTCCAACTTGAATAGGATATCCCTTGCCTACATCAAGAGTTATTTGATCACCCAGAATACCGTTAATTTTGGCATCATAGGGAATCATCTTAGAATACATATCCAACCAGTTTTTGGCAGTGGAAGCAATCATGTCAACGTCGTCAGTTGTTAAAACAGATTTTTCTAGAAAATAAATATCTTCGCCATTTTCTCCGTAAACTTCAATTTGAACCTCGACACCTTTCATTTCATTAACAATGCCGATACGAACAATGGATCCGACTTTTAATTTCTCGGCTACAGTTTGCAGTACTTCTTTTGTTTTTAAATACTGAGGAAGATTCTCTCTGTAACGGCTGAACACATTGATCATGGCAGAATTAGAAATGTAAGTGCACCAATTACTATTTTTAAGTTCTTTTTCAACTTCTTCAAACACCTTGAACCCGATGGCCCCACCTACACTGTCGGTGATGGGTAATAAAGTACAACGTCTCATGGAAGATTGAGACCAAGCACTTGAGGTAAAAAGAATTAAAAAAAGCAGAATAAATTTATTCATGAATAGATGGAACCTCTGGAGGGACGATTTGTTTTTCATAGAGATCAACCAGCATGCGAAGCTCATTGTTTTCTTCACGCAACTCACGAACTTTTGACTTCATGAGTTCAATCTCGAGCCTGATGCGCAAAATTTCTTCTTCTTCACGCAGCTGTACGCGCTCCACCGATGGAACGTAAATAAAATACTTCCCACTCTCTTCTTTGTGTTTCAGAATATTTGTTTTGATGTGTCTTCTAATGGTAGAAATAGAGACACTTTTGTATCTTGAATAGTCATTGATGGATAACCAAACCCCTTCCGTGGCATTCATGGATCCTCCTTAATTAATCTTTATGATAGAGAATCCGATGAGAATGAGCAAAAACAAAAATTTCATGAAAAAGTTGAGCAATGAACTCAGTTGATCTGAACGACCTTAAAAATAAAAAAATCGCCCTGGTCCTATCCGGTGGTGTGGTGAAGGCAGCGGCCTGGCACTTAGGCGTAGCTCTCGCCCTAGAAGAATTGGGTTTCTATTTAAAAAGTAACAAGAATTCTTCTCCCGGTCAGGATCTCAATCAGCGCAGTCTTGAAATTGGAACCTATGTAGGCTCGAGTGCTGGGGCCCTTATCGCTGTTTATCTCGCCAGCGGCTACACTCCTCAAGACGTTATTCAGGCCACACTGGGGATCAAGGGATCAAAGCTAAAGGGCATTAGCTATAAAGATATGTTCACCTTGAAGCGCCCTGAACTGCGTGCTCCCAAAAAAGAGCTGAGTTTCAGCATGGATGACTTTCCTAGCATTGTGAAAAGCCTTATGCGTCCGATAGCTTCAGTTCCAGGGTTTTTTACTACCGAAGGATTGCGCACTTACTTAGTAGAAAACGTCTTAGAAAGTGATCGGTTCGAAGATTTCAAAGCCGATCTCTTCATCGTTGCCACACAACTGGATCACTCACGTAAGGTTATTTTTAGCAAATACAATTACCCTAATCCAAGTCATGACAGCACTTCGGTATATTACACCGGAACAAATATTTCTTACGCCACAGCGGCTACCATGAGTGTGCCTCCATTCTATTGCCCCTATCCTATTAAAAACCGTCTCACTAATGGTGTAGACTATTATATCGATGGGGAAATTCGTGAAACCCTCTCCACTCACGTGGCCGAAGATAATGGGTGTGACGTAATCATCAGTTCATGGACTCATACTCCTTATCACTTTCACGATGAGGTGGGATCTCTGGTGCACTATGGGCTTCCATCCATTGCTATTCAATCCATCTATCTGATGATTCAGAAGAAAATTATTGCTAGTCGAGCCGAAAGGGCCAAGGCGATCGACATCATGGATACAGTTAACGATTATATGAAAATGGAAAAATTCTCTCTGGGACATCGACGAGAAATCATGGCCATCCTTCAGAGAAAACTCAACATCAATCCTAAAGTTAAACTCATTGATATCTTTCCCGATCATCATGATTACAAATTATTTTTTGCTAATTCGTTCTCGCTTAATCCAAAGACTTCAACTCATGCGGTTGAAGCTGGCTATAAGCGCACAATGCAAATATTGAGTCCACGCTAATGGCATTGAAGATCGTTCTTTTAGGAATAATGGCCTTTATCATCACCGCCGCCGATCCTGATTACGGATCCAACCTCTTCAATATGGAACCCAAGATTAAGAGAGGAGACGTAGTTGAAATCTCTTGGCTCTCTCCAGATGCAGTCAGACCCTTCATCACAGATTCAAAAAACCGTGTTTCCAAAACTTTCAAAGTTACTCCATATTATTTTCCCACAGTGTATTTCTGGTTCTTGGTCTATACCCAGTTTGAATCTAGTCAAGTGGTCATCCATGATAAAAATAATTTAAAGCTCATTTACAAAGTTCTCGATTTTTCTTCTTTGCACGAGAAGGAACTTTCGCGATTTACTTTGCATATCGTTCAGAAAAAGCTCTCAGAAGAAAAGCTTGATGATCTTAGAAAAACACTTGATCACCTGGCGATGAATCCCTACAGTCTTGAGCCAAGAGCGAAGCTACTTTATCGCACGATTATGCAATCTGGCATTCAGCTTCCTATTCCTAGGGCCGCCCGCAGTGCCTATTTCACAAATTTAAAAAAGAACATTCGTACTCAAACAGGTCAGAAAAATTTTATCCGCGATGGTCTAGTCCGCTCATTGGCGTACCAAGAATTTATTGCGCATTACTTGAAACAAAAAGATCTTCCCAAAGAAATTTTCTCTATCCCTTTTCTAGAATCAAGTTTTAATCCAGTGGCTGAATCCAAAGTGGCAGCCTTGGGAATTTGGCAGTTCATGCCACTGATTGGCTCTTATTACATGCCCAAGAAAGCTAACGGTATTGATTATCGCTCCAACGTTGGCGTGGCCTCAGTGGCCGCAGCATTTCTTTTGTCAGAAAATTTTAAGATCATGAAAAAATGGGATCTCGCTGTCACGGCCTACAACTCTGGGACAAAGCATCTTCTTCATTCTAAAAGACAACTTGCTTCAACTGACGTTGACCTAGAAGACATAATTCAAAGTAGTGACTCTGAGAGATTTGGGTTTGCTTCAAAAAATTTCTACAGCGAATTCTTGGCCTTGGCCCATACCCTGGCTTACCGTGAAGAACTTTTCCACGATCTCCACGACCACGAAAGATCGGACGTAGAAGAGGAATTAAAATTTTATCTTACAAAGTGCTCACTACGTTTAGATAAATCATTAGATGAGAAGCAGCTAGATGATGTGGCCTTCCATAACAATCAATTGGATTCTATGAAGATTGGCCTAAGTCGTGGCTCAATTGTCACTTCTAAGTCAGCACTACCGTCTGGAAAATTCATGCGTCTGAATATGAATGAGATGGTAAAACTCAAGCCCAAGAGCTGGGCAGCACTACTTAAGAATCAAAGCTGTTCTACCAGATAAGTATTAGGTGAGCAGTAGCTTCCCAAAAACTCCACTGATTCATCCTGATAAGTAATTTTGATATTGATTTTGGCATCTTGGCTTATTTTTTCAGATCCCTGATTTTCACCCACTACAATAATCTTGCGGGTCTTATCACTTGCACTATCATAGAACTTTCCGTCGGTGTCGAGCATTTGGGCGTAGGTCTCTACTGATGATTCAATTGACTCAGAATCAACGTCCACTTTAGATACTTTCTTGCGCAGATTAACTTGCACCACACAGCGATTCGCAAGCTTAGAATTATCTAAGTTTGAAAGTATGTGTCTCATAAAGCTTTCTGAAGGAACCAGAACTTTATTCATCTGACGAATACCAACAAATACAGGTTCATCTTGGTGGCTTAACTCAAGGTAGCGTCGTGTGGCGGCCAAGCTATTACTGAAATCCATTTGATAAGTATGATCATTGATTTTTTTCGATGTTTTATTGGTGGCAAAAATTTTCACCTGATCTTCAGAGATGATAAGTGGTGCTTTCTCACGAGAAAGTAGATCTTCTTCGAGAAGAACAACTTTCTCATTAGAAACTTTTTCAAAAATATTAGACTCATAAGTCATGCTGTCCTCATGGACATGAATGATTTTTGAAACTGAATTACGATCAAAACCTTTATAAGTCAGAAGGGCGTTCCCTGCTTTTACACCCAAGAAGAGCTGATATCTAAAATCATCTTTCTCGGTCAATCTTAAATCACCGTCAAGCATCACAACTTTTCCAAAGGGCACGTCCAGCTGGGCCAGTTCAGTTGAATCTTCTAGCTCAACCAGTACCGCCCCTATAGGTCCATCACCTTCAAAAGGTTGCATATATTCATTGTAGGTATCGAGATCGAGCAGCGGGAGTGAAATAGAAGTATCATCTTCTAAAATGAGATCTGTATGAGTATGAACAAAGCCCATTTTTACTAGATTTACAGAGCGAGTTGTCGTGGGCTGAGAGAGTGTCTCTCTAATAATGATATTGCCATCCCCAGAATCTTGAAGCATTTCATTTTGATCATCCATGAATCTGAGCTCTAATGCATTCTCAGAGCGTGAGCTCTTCAGATCAGTGGAGGTTGCTTGAATACTCATTTCTATCGGATAAGTTTGAGTTCCAACCAGTGCATTCCTGCCAGAAGGCTTTTGATCTTGAGCTGGATTGGCTACCTGAGGAGTTACTTCAGGCCGGGGTGTAGTTGGTGCTGGTTGAGTAGTCACTGCCGAAACTGTCGGGACAGTATTGTTGGCAATCCCACCTTGTACCTTTGAGTAGTCAAAGGCGACTAAGTCATCCACCGCCACCTCTTCTGAGACAGCAATCGCAGGCTCAACCTTCTGAGCTTCTTTAAACTGAGATGCAGTTTGAATATCATCAACCTGTGGAGCTGCTGCTGCCACTGGTTCAACTTTTTCATCTTCAATTGGATACTCAAAAAATTCCGGTTCAGCATCGGCCACAGCGGGAGCTGCCTGGGCCGTAGAAACTTCATCTTTAGTTTCTTCTGCTTTAATCTCTTCTGATTTTGTTTCAGCAACAAGTGTTTTTGAACTCTCACCTTTTACATCTTGGTAGAGGGCCACAAGATCCGTCATGAGTTCATTATTAAATTCTACTACCGCAATCACCACTGGCTCATGAAAAGGAAGCTCGCTGACTGCAACTATCTTTGGAGCTTCAACCTTGGCCACAAACTTGCGGGCAATTACAACCGGACGATCGATTTTTGGCTCAGGGATTTTAATCTCTGCAAACTCCATTTCTACCGGTTCAATGACTTCTACTTTGGCCGTCTGAATTTCAGTATTAGAGAGATAAGTGAGGTAGTGAGAATCAATCACAATAGTCGCCATTTCAGGAGCGGCAAAACGCACAGCAATCGTAGCCACCAGAAGGTAGGAAACGAAGGTGAAATAGGCCAAAATTCTTGTGAGCGCAAACGACATATACGGTTATTTTAACTTACTATATGTTTTTTATCTTGAAGCGAATGAACTCAGACGGTTGATTTTGCATAACCATCCCCGCCTACTCGTGACTACTCATCAAAATTTTGGTCCTACAGGGGCAATTTCAGGGTCTCAAGTTTCGACACCCCAATGTCATTTATTCAGGGCCTCTTGGTGGCCATCAAAATGCAGGTAATAATCGGGTTAATAAAACAAACGTTCCGACGGTAGGGGCCGATAACCTGCACCACTTTAGGGACAATCACAAAAAACAACTGCGGAGAAACCAAATGAAAAACTTACTCGTCACTATCACACTACTTGCCTCATTCTCAACATTTGCACGTGAGGTTAATGTTGAAGGTTATACCATTAGACAAGCTATTGAATATGCCACATGTGACCTTGTAGTTAGGTCTCCAATTCTTATCGCCAAAAATGCGAACAGTACGCGTGCTGGCAACCTTACTATTTCACTCATGCCTGCTCCCGCAGCAGAGCTGGCGCAAGTTCGAAGACTAGTGGCCGGAAGAAAATTACGAATTAGCACAATTGATTACAATGGGTTGACTGACCTTATTCTCATTGCAGATGATAAAGTGAGATCAATTCGCGATAGTGCAGGTGCAAACCTGGGAGACATGCTAGTCAATGACCTATCTACTAGATCTAAAGGTACTTTGACTATTTCATGTACCGATGATGCTCCAACTAATATTTAATTTTAGACACAGGCATAACAAAAAAAGGGGAGCTTAAAGCTCCCCTTTTGATTTAAGAATTATTTCAAATTCGCCAGACGTAGTCTCATCTCAGCTCTTTCAAGCTTACGACGATTCTTGATCAGATCCACATCAGTGAGGCTGATTTTCCCAGAAAGATTTTCCATGGCCTTCGCTTTAGCGGCTTTCGCACGCTCAAGATCGATGTCCTGAACTTTTTCTGAGGTGAATGAAAGAATAGTCACAGTATCCTTCAAGACTCGACATAGGCCCGCGGTCACTGAAAAGTGGCGCACTCCTGTGTTAGTCTTGGCCGTCAAAATCCCCGTGCCCAATTCTGTAAGAATGTGAGTATGTTCAGGGAGAATATTAATCTCCCCGCGAACAGTTGGAATAGTGATGTCATTACACTCAAGATCTTTAACGATCACACCCTTTGGTGTGAAAAGATTGAGTTTAAAGGCTGCCATAATTATTTCCCTTCAGAGAGCTTCTTAGCTTTCTCATGAACCATCTCAAGTCCACCAACAAGGTAGAAAGCTTGTTCAGGAAGGTGATCTACTTCACCAGCAAGAATCGCTTTGAAACCTTTGATTGTGTCTTCGATTTTCACGAATTGGCCGTCGATACCAGTGAACTGCTGGGCCACAAAGAATGGCTGAGACAAGAACTTCTGGATCTTACGAGCACGAGCAACGAGCATTTTATCTTCTTCAGACAATTCATCCATACCAAGAATGGCGATGATATCTTGAAGCTCTTTATATTTTTGAAGCACTGATTGAACCGCACGAGCAGTTGTATAGTGTTCAGCACCCATGATTTCTTCAGAAAGAATCGTTGAAGATGAAGAAAGAGGATCTACCGCAGGGTAAATTCCAAGCTCAGCGATCTGACGAGAAAGTTCTGTTGTTGCATCCAAGTGAGCAAACGTCGTAGCAGGAGCTGGATCGGTGTAATCATCCGCAGGTACGTATACCGCTTGGATTGATGTAATTGATCCATCTTTTGTGGACGTAATACGCTCTTGCATGGCACCCATTTCAGTACCGAGAGTTGGTTGGTAACCCACAGCTGAAGGAATACGACCTAGAAGTGCTGATACCTCTGAACCGGCTTGAGTAAAGCGGAAGATGTTATCAACGAAGAAAAGAACGTCTTGCTTCTCTTCATCACGGAAATATTCAGCAACTGATAGACCAGTCAAGGCAACTCGAGCACGTGCTCCAGGTGGCTCATTCATTTGGCCGTAGCACAGAGCAGTTTTTTCTAACACTCCAGAGTCTTTCATTTCGTGCCAGAGATCGTTACCCTCACGAGTACGTTCACCCACACCAGCGAAAACTGAGAAGCCCCCGTGTTGAGTAGCGATGTTGTTAATAAGTTCCATAATAAGAACTGTCTTACCTACACCGGCTCCACCGAAGAGACCGATTTTTCCACCCTTAAGGTAAGGAGCAAGAAGATCGATTACTTTAATACCAGTAAAGAAAGGTTCTTTCTTAGTAGATTGGTGAGCAAATTTTGGAGCTTCACGGTGAATCGAGTAGCTCTTTTTATTACCGATAGGTCCAGCTTCATCAACCGGCTCTCCGATAACGTTAATAATACGACCAAGACATTCACGACCTACTGGCGCCTGAATCGGCTTTCCAGTGTCCTTGACTACGAGACCGCGTGCAAGACCTTCAGTAGCGTCCATAGCAATACATCGAACAACGTTGTTCCCGAGATGTGATGCAACTTCGACAGTGAGGTTTCCTTCGCCGCCAGGTAGAGTCTTGTTCGTGATTTTGAGTGCGTTGTAAAGCGCAGGAAGTTTGCCAGAAGCAAATTCTACGTCGATTACTGGCCCCAACACCTGACGAATAACACCTGTGTTTTCCATTTGAGTAGCTCCTTAACCGTTGAGAGACTCAGCACCAGAAACAACTTCGATCAACTCAGTTGTAATTCTCGCCTGTCTCATCTTATTCATTTTTAAAGATAACTTTTTAATAACTTCTTTACTGTTCTTCGATGCATTCTCCATCGCGTTCATACGTGAACCGTGTTCAGACGCAATCGCATCAAGCACACAAGTATAAACAGTGGTGAGATACACTTCAGGAACCAGAGTATCAAGAATTTGTTCAGCACCTGGCTCGTATTTAAAGTCATACGGATACTTCGTTTTGATCAATTCTTTATCTAACGTTGAAACTTGCATCGGAAGAAGCTGACGGACTTTAGAATCGAATGCGATCGCTGAGATGAAAGAGTTATACGCAACGTATATTTTCCCCACTTCCCCTGCAACAAACATTGAACCTAGTTCATCAGCAATTTTTCTGACTTCTTCATAAGACGGATCTTGTTTCGCAAACGTGAATGTCTTCCCAGAATTAACGTCGCGAGCGATAAGATCACGGACCTTTTTACCGATCCAATAAAACTTGAGATCTTCATCTTTATGCTCATTTGTAAAACGACGAATAGTTTTTGCGAGAGATGAATTGTATCCACCACACAGACCCTTGTCTGAAGAAATAACAAGAACGATGGCCTTGTTGTTATCCTTAGGAAGGAAGTATTCGTTGCTATAGTCTTGAGCGAGAGCAGATACCGTACGAACTGTATCTTCTAGCTCAAGTGAGTATGGACGCAGACCCAAGATTCGAACCTGAGCTTTATTCAACTTTGCAGCTGAAACTAGCTTCATGGCCTTCGTGATCTTAAAAGTACCTTTGGTACTCTTAATCTTCTTCTTGAGCTCTTTAATATTTGCCATGGCTTCTAATCCTTAAAATTAAACCTTGTAGCCAGCTACGAAATTCTTAATCACGTCAGTGAGTTTAGCTTCGTTTTCAGAAGACATTTGCTTCTCAGCTTTCATCTGATTCATCATGTCTGCATGACGAGAGTGAAGAGTTGCAAGCAAGTCTCTTTCAACAACACCAATTTTGTTAACTGGAATTGAATCGAAGTAACCTTTAGTGGCCGCGAAGATCGAAACTGATTGATCAATTACATCCATTGGTGAGTATTGGCCTTGCTTTAAAAGCTCAACCAAACGAGCACCACGTGCAAGTTGTCTTTGAGTTGCTTCATCTAAGTCAGACCCGAACTGAGCAAATGCTGCAAGTTCACGATATTGAGCAAGATCAAGACGAAGAGTACCAGCAACTTTTTTCATTGCTTTAATTTGGGCCGCACCACCCACTCGAGAAACTGAAAGACCCACGTTTACTGCCGGACGGATACCAGAGTTGAAGAGATCCGACTCAAGGTAGATCTGACCATCAGTAATGGAAATTACGTTTGTAGGAATGTAGGCAGCAACGTCACCCTCTTGAGTTTCGATGATTGGAAGAGCTGTAAGAGACCCTGCCCCCAATTCATCATTCACTTTACAAGCACGCTCGAGAAGACGTGAGTGAATATAGAAAACGTCTCCAGGAAATGCTTCACGTCCCGGTGGACGACGAAGAAGAAGAGATAGCTGACGGTAAGCTTGTGATTGTTTTGTTAAGTCATCGTATACGATAAGTGCGTGCTTACCTTGGTCACGGTAGTACTCACCCA
>CAMDDI010000009.1 GCA_945890905.1 Bacteriovorax stolpii | reverse complement strand
GGAACAGAGGCTAACGATAGTGGTTGGAGTGATGTCGGACTCTCTCATGCCTATGCGCCGAAAACTTTTGAGCGGCTGTGGATCTTTCATACTGTAAATATCCCTACGGCCACTTCTGTTTATAATTCGAAATCATCCTTAGCTGTTGATGCTCAAGGAACAGGAACTTATTTATCAAGTGTCGGATTTTTTAAAATTCATAATTTTAAAACTGGAGACGCTACCTTGGGTTCAGAAGTTCATCGCTCTTTTGGAAGAAGTTTCAATAATAGTGGTAACCGCACAGTTCTTGAGCCTTTTTGGGGAGGCAGCATTTCGGTAGGGGGTGGATATGTGCCCTTTAAATCTAAGCAGCGCTATGGGGTAGTCCTGACACCAAGACTTGAAGGTCCCAAGGCTGGATCGGCCAACGGAACCCCTATTAGAGGAAAACAAAGTTTAGTCTGGGATGCAGTGATCAATGCCACGTATTCATTTAATGCACAGTATGCTCTTGGTATAAGTTATTTAGATCAAACTTTAGTAGGCCCAGTCAGCAACACACTTCTAAATCGTTCTCTGAGTTTTGTTTTTCAATCCAGGTATTGAGGGTTAACATTTGGCATGCTTAAAGTTTTATTTTTTTTTACTTTTTTTACTTCCGCTCAGGTTCTTGCCCAGGGGATCATTACCAAAATCAATAACCCTTCCCAAGTTATTGCAAAGCTAACTTCTGATGCGGGCTTTGATGTTGAAAAAACAGTCTTTATCATTTCTGCGCGTGAAAATAGGGTCGTAGGTTTCGGAATTATTCATAATTTTTATCTTCATGAACTAGACGTCATGGCCAAAGTTGATGTCACTGAAATTATCGGTAACTCACTGGTGATGGTGGGGGATGAGATTGAGCTGCTTGATTATAAGACCTTCACCAAGAAAGAACTCCCAGGTTTTAATTCCCTTACTATTGGTGGCAGCCAGAAAATTCCGGCCCAATATAAAGAGCTCGCCTATTTGGGAGTATTTAACTCCGAAGGTCACACTCTTGATCGCGATGAAGTATTGATTAGCCCCTTTCAAGTTCAATACGGGATAACCAATGATTTCGGAGTCAAGATTGTTAACGCCCTCTTTCTTGATGGGTATGCCAACGTAGGTTTTAAGTACCGGGTTTTAAGAAATAAATATGCAAAGATTTCAGTGAATACATTTGGAGCATATAAGCTTCAGAGTCAGGACTGGATCGGACAATTCGGAGGCGTGATTACTCTACCTTCTAACGCAAAATTTCAGCAGCACATGGCCGCAAATTTCACCTTCGATCCTATGTACAAAGATGCTCATGCCACTCGCGGGTTGGGACTTTTTCAAGATTCAGATATCCGCAGTATTACTGAATATGTGACAGATTCTTGGAACAGAGTTCTGTATGGACCTGTGTATAATGTTGAGTTGCAGACTTTCGGGGGGACAGTTTCTTACTTATGGATTTGGGATACTTTTCATATGAGTTTAGGGCTTGCGACTAGGGATTTTACAAACTTCAATTTCGGAACCAAAGGTTATTACTACGTGTATGACTTCTTTTGGCGCTTCTAAAATCGGGATATCCCAGAAAATTGTGAAACCTGAGTTCCAGGACGCAAGAGCTGAGTGACTGCCATTCCTGCAGCTTCAGCAGCAACTAATTCTTGAGCTATATCCGAATAAAAATGAATCTCGGTCGGTTCGTATCCTGTGGCCACTGCGATATTGAGGTAAGATTCTTTTTCTCTTTTTCCTCCCACCTTGGTATCAAAATAATAAGAAATCATGGGAGTTAAGTCCCCTAGATCAGAGTAGGTGAAAATAAGTTTTTGCGCGTGCACAGAACCTGAAGAGTAGATCCCAATTTGAGCACCTGATTTTAAAACGTTTTCAAAGAAGGGTTTAACGTCGGGATAAATATGTCCAGTAAAGTCACGGTTCTTATAACCCACATCCCAAATGAGACCTTGTATTTCTTTGAGTGCACCATGTTTTCGGTCTTGGGCGATCCAATCATTTAATTCTGCTATGACTTCATCATTATCTAATGATCGGTTCTCTTCTTCTTTAACAGTGCGCCTAACATCTTTAATGGCATTTTTTACTTCAGGGGTATCCTGATGAGTCAGAACAAAGTTTGAGAGATGTTTTTTGGAATAGGGAAAAAGTACTTTATGGACAAAATTAATGTCAGTTGTCGTACCTTCGATATCAAATAAATGAAGCTTGATCATGATTGATACTTCTTCTCTGTTCCGCTGTTTGTGTAATTGGCAACCCATCCTTCAGGAGTTTGGAACACTCTGATGGCCTTCACATGATACTTAGGGGCCAGATCAAACCAGTGCGTATAACCCTTTGGAACTGAGATAAAATCACCTGTCAGACAGAGCAGGGAAAACACTTCATGAGTATTTGGCATGTGGAAAAAAAATTCACCTTCGCCATCTACAAAAAAACGCACTTCATCTTCAGCGTGAGTATGCTCAGATAAGAACTTGGCCCGGATAGCTTCAATATTTGGAGTATCCTTATGAACATTGATCACGTCTGCACTTAGGTAACCATGGGTTTTCATATAGGGGCCCAGTTCATGATCGTAGGCTTTAAGAATAGTTTCTTGAGAATCAGAATCATTGAGGGGAATTGAAGTTTCCCACTGTTCAAATATAATTCCACGCTCGTTCATAAAAGATTTGATGATTTTCTGATCAGTGATTTTTTTAGATCCCTCATCTAAGAGAGTGAGAATGCCCATTAGTATCTCCTCATTGAATGAAAGCACTCGAATAAAAATTCGAAGGTTTCGATATGGCGTTTGGCAGTGGCAATATCTTTGCCCCAAGTATAGAGTCCGTGACCAGCAATCAGGAATCCGTGAATTTTAAGTTGATCCACTAAATGGGGTTCCATGTCCTTTAAGATTTCTGGCATCGATTGAGAATTAGGTACAACAGGTATACTCACACTCATAAGATGAGTGCTGTTGCCTTCAAGGCCTTTGAGGATTTCAAAGTCTTCAAAAATAAGCTCCCCAGTTCCCACCATATTGCGTGATAAAACTGTGCCCAAAACTGAGTGCGTGTGAAGCACACAATTAATTTCAGGATATTTTTCATACAGAGAAGTATGAATTTCAGTTTCAGCAGAGGATTTAATTCCTGGACTATTAAATGGCGGGAGAATCGCTCCATGAGAATCGATCATAATGAGATCACTTAGCTCAAAACGGCTTTTATCCACTCCAGATCGGGAGATGATAAATTGATTTTTTTGAGAGCTTCTCACTGAATAATTAGTGGAGGTGGCCGGCGACCAACCTTTTTGGTTGAAAAACCCAATGGCCCCAAGCAATTCCGATGCAAGTCTGTGATCTAATTCGTTAAACATAGGGCCATTTTAATCACAACCCCTGGCAAATTAAAAGAAGAGTTTTACGTCCCTTGACGTCTTGCGTTGCATTGAAGTTTTCTAGGTAAAGTTTCGGGAGTTTTTGAGGCCATTCCTCTCTAAAAATGGCAATCTGAAAGAACACACACGCTCTTAAAATTCGAGGACATTTATATGAAAAACCCATTTCTCGGAAGTGATTTTCAAAATACTCATAAAGATAGTTTTACTCATCTGCATCTCCATACCCAATATTCTTTGCTCGATGGGGCCATTCGTTTAAACGATCTGTTTAAACGGGCCAAAGAACTTGAGATGCCGGCCATTGCTTGTACCGATCACGGGAATATGTTCGGAGGAATTGATTTCTACACCCGGGCCATTTCCGCTGGAATTAAGCCGACCTTAGGTTCAGAGATTTATTTTACACCTGGCTCGCGACACGATCGTCGTGCACCTAAAAATTTAAAGACTCTTGATTCTCAAGATGAAGTGGAAGGAAAACATCAGATTCACCATTTGATTCTTCTTTGTAAGAATATCACTGGCTACCACAATCTTTGTAAACTTCTCTCAAAGGCCTATCAGGAAGGCTTCTACTATAAGCCAAGAGCTGACGTGGATCTATTGCGCGAGTTCTCAGAAGGACTAATCGCAACAACTGCCTGTCTGAAAGGGGAAGTGGGCTACAATCTTTTTACGGGTCAAGATGAGCGAGCTTATCAAGCGGCCATGAAGTTTCGTGAAATTTATAAAGATGATTTTTATTTGGAAATCCAAGAGAACGGAATTCCTGAACAAGCTATTGTAAATGAAAAGGTGATCGCCTTCGCTAAAGAGAATTCAATTCCTCTAGTGGCCACTAATGATGCTCATTACTTGACTCGTGAAGATGCTGCCGCTCAGGAAGTGCTGATGTGTATTCAAACGGGTAAGACTTTTGAGGATGAAAAGCGCATGAAGCTCTCCACCACTGAGTTCTACTTAAAGTCGCCTCAAGAAATGCGCGAGGCTTTTAAATATATTCCTGAAGCTTGTGACAATACCTTGAAAATTGCGGATGCCTGTAACCTAGAGATTCGCTGGCAAGATGATAAAGGTAAGCAGATTTATTTATTACCTAAATTTGAAATTAAAACTGCAGAAACTGAAGCTGATTATTTTACCCGTCTCTGCCGTGAAGGCTTAGAAGAGCGCTTCAATGGTCCTCACTTTGCTCATCTGCGTGCTAAGCCAAATTGGGAAACAGAACTCAAACCGGTATATACCGAGCGTCTCGAGCTAGAAATTGGTCTCATTGCTCAAATGGGATTTACTGGTTACTTCCTCATCGTTTCTGACTTTATTATTTGGTCTAAGTCTCAGGGAATTCCTGTTGGTCCAGGTCGAGGATCAGGAGCAGGATCAATTGTTGCTTACTCACTAAAAATTACCAACGTGGATCCTATTCCCTACAACTTACTCTTTGAGAGGTTCATTAACCCTGAGCGTATTTCTATGCCCGATTTTGATATCGATTTTTGCCAGGATCGACGTCAGGAAGTTATCGAGTACGTAACTAAAAAGTATGGTGAGGAGCGCGTAGGACAAATTATTACCTTCGGAACTCTTTCGGCCAAGGCCGTACTTCGGGATGTATCCCGGGTATTTGCACTGCCATATTCTGAAGCCGATGCTTTATCAAAACTAGTTCCTGAAGAACTAGGCATTGAACTCCAAGATGCTATCGATAAAGAACCTAAACTCAAAGAGCTTGAAGACAATGATCCAAAAATTAGAAGAATTCTGCAGATTTCAAAACGACTTGAAGGTCTTAACCGCCATGCGGGTATTCACGCTGCTGGGGTGATTATTACCAATGAGCCCTTGGTTAACTATTGTCCTCTTTTTAGAGGGGCCAAAGGTGAGCAAGTTGTACAGTTTGATAAAGATTTCTCAGAAAAAATTGGTCTGGTTAAATTCGATTTCTTGGGGCTTAAAACACTTACGGTGATCTCTAATGCTTCAAAACTTATTCAACGTGATCTTAAACCCGACTTTGATATTGAATTTGTTGATTATACCGAGCGCTCTGTCTTTGATCTGATTTCTGATGGTCAAACCGTCGGAGTCTTCCAACTAGAGTCTTCAGGGATGCAGGATCTTTGTAAGAGAATTAAGCCCGATTCAATTGATGATATCACAGCTATTAATGCCCTCTATCGTCCAGGTCCCATGGGATCAGGGATGCATTTAGAATTCGCGGAAATTAAGCACGGACAAAAACCTGAGCTGTATTCATTCGAAGAATTAAAACCGGTTCTCAAAGATACTTACGGGATTATCGTTTACCAAGAACAGGTGATGAACATTGCCCGGGTTGTAGCTGGTTATTCACTAGGACAAGCGGACATGCTCCGCCGGGCCATGGGTAAGAAGAAAGCTGAAGAAATGCAGATGCATAAAGAGATATTCCGCAAAGGTGCTGTTGAGCGCGGATTTGATGAGGAAAAGTCCATTCAGCTTTTTGAGCTAATGGAAAAATTTGCGGAATACGGATTTAATAAATCTCACGCTGTGGCTTATTCTGTGATTTCTTTCCAGACTGCATATTTAAAGAAGTTTTACCCAGCTCAGTTCTTCGCTGCACTTTTAGGTACAGAGATTAACAATAAAGATAAAATTACTTCTTACATTCAAGAAGCTAAAGATTTTGGGATTGCAATTCTTCCACCTGACGTGAATGAGTCTCTTTGGCTCTTTAACGTAATTGGAGACACTATCCGTTTTGGATTAGGTGCTATTAAAGGAGTTGGTGAAGGTGCTGTTGAAGAAATCGTCCGTGAGAGAACAGAAAATGGTCCCTTCAAAGGCTTTGTTGATTTCTGTGAGCGCGTAAGTTTAAAGCTTGTTAACAAGAGAGTGATGGAAGCTTTAATTAAAGTAGGTGCTTTTGATACTTCAGAGAAATTTAACCGAAAAACACTTCTAGAAAATATGGAACTCATTTCTTCATTTGCTGAGAAAAAGCAGGAAGAAAAGCTTATGGGTCAGACCTCTCTCTTTGATATGGGAGACGCTGTTCAGACTTCTGAGCAGCAACTGGATATACAAGAGTCTGCAGAATTTGATGAAAAGCAGAAACTCTCACTTGAAGCGGAGCTTCTAGGGATTTACGTTTCAGGCCACCCTCTGTTTAGATTCAAAGATATTATGGCGAAGCTCACTTCGATGAATATCGCTCAGATTCAAGAGCTTCCAACAGTGGCCAAACCCGAAGGCTTTAATCCCCGCATGGGAGATGATCACGATCCTAGTAAGCGCAGTATGGTGATTGCCGGAATGATTTCAGAGTCCAAAGTGATCTTGACCAAGAAAGGTGACAAGATGGCCTTTGTTACTTTTGAGGATCTCACAGGTAAAATTGAATGCCTCTTCTTCCCGAAAATTTTTGCCGAGTTTCAACAGTTCTTATCTATGGATGAGCCACTTATCATGTCAGGATATGTGAGTCTTTCTGAAGATCCAAAAAAATTCTTTCCTACCAAAATCAGTTTATTGAAAGATGAGTCAGACGATAAAGTGCAATCAGTGCGGGTGAGAGTACCTCATCATCATTTGAATCCTTATTCTCTCGCGCAGATGAAGCAGATTCTTTTAAGTTACCGTGGATCTGTGCCTATACATTTGATTTTTGAATTGAATGAAGGCAGGGCCAGACTACCTCTTGATGATAATTTTTTAGTAAGTCCTTCTCCTCAGATGGCCGCAAAGCTCAATGAACTTTTAAATGCTGATTCAGTGTCATTTAATTATGGAAAGGATGATGAGCCTAGACAATGAAATGGACACTTCTTGGACTTATTCTCTTCTCTCATTCTCTGTGGGCACAGCTAAATTTTCAGACAACTGTGTCGCGCGAGATATTAACTTCTGACGCTGGTGAGCTCAAAAAAATCCTCTTGTACGAGGGTGCCCTCAAAGGTGCTGAACATTTTGCCAAAGATTTGGGTTTTGAGTTTAAACCTTTTCATGAAAAACTTTTGCAGAAGTTTGAAATTTTCTTTGGACAATTTAAGCAGAGAAAACTTTTAGAGAAATTTGGAAATGGGCAGGATAAGCTTTCAGCTGAAGAAAAAGGAATTTTTTTTAAGAGTCTTGAGAAATACCGTGAAACAGAACTCATAAAATTTTCCCATCTCTTAGAAGTAGTTCAATCTTCAAAAATAAAATCATTTATCCAACAAAAAGACCGGCCACATTTTTGGAGCGGTGAACTTGAATTAGTTTTAGATAAAGTTAAACTCGACCACCTGATGAAAAAGATTTTATCCGAAGGGATTTCCCGTGAAAGAAATTTATGGGTCGTCACTGAATTTAATTGGATTGGCTTTTCTTGGACCGATCTCGGATTGGAAAAAGAATCTAGTTTTGTTGAACAGTTATCAGCATCTTGGAAAAAATGGATTAGTGAAAATCTTCCTCAAGGTGTGGGAGAAGCAGAAGTTTGTAGCTCAGAGTGTGCTAGTTTTTATAAGAAGTGGGAGCAGCTCACACTAGATCAGCTCATCTCATCAGTCGAAAATGATTTTAGTGGGGGAGCATGGGTCAAAGTGACCATCAACTTGCGACGTCTTCGCCATAGTGCTGCACTGGGGGAGAGTCAGTTTGAATGGGATGGAAAATTAGTTGTTCTCGATATCAATACCAAACGAATTCTGAGTAGTTTTGAACTCTCACCTGAGAAAAAAGAATGGAGAAACCTCGAACAGAAAGCACTTAACTCTGCTCTTGCGACCCGGATTTATAAAACCCCACTGATCTATTTTAAAGGAATGAATCAAGTATTTGGTTCCACCCGGTCACTTAACCGTGTAAGCCGCTTGGTTATTAAAGGTCAAAAAAACATGTCAGATGTGATGGCAGTTGTAGAATTACTCAAAAATAAGGGTTATGCCATCGGTTTAGAGATCAAATTAGACAAAATTCGCTCAAATGAGGCCGAAGTCATCTGTTTTTATCAAGGTGAGGAAAAATCGTTTACTGATTTATTGTCACAGCTAAAAGAGTTAAAATCATCTGAAAGCTATAGGTTAGTGAATGAATTTACAGGCATTCACCACGTATTAAAGCTCGTGAACGAATAGTTCAACAAGGATGTTTCATGCTCTTTTCTCGTACGTATCTTATGCCACTACTTTTAGTGAGCTTTATTCTCCAGTCTTGTGCTCCCATAACCAGACGTCAGTCAATTAATCAGGCCGCTAAGATTAATCGAGTGACTGAGTTTAGTCCCATCAGAAAAAAAATTGCACTTCTTTCTTTTTATAATGAATCACCTATGGGGAACGAAGATCTTGCGATTACTGCTACTGAAGAGTTCCGTCGTGAAATTTCTAAGACTCATGAATTCATTGTTGATCCTGAAGCAGAAACAATTTTTGGAAATTCTAAAGAGATCTATGCTGGGGGAGGAATTAAACTTGCTCAACTTGCCCGCAAAGCTAAGATGTCCGGTGTAAATATTGTAATTTTTGGCCGAATCAAAGAGGCCCGCATACGTCAGAAGAGTGACGAAGTGGGTTTTGTACGAAAAGTAAAATCTCTGGCCGAGACTTATGTTGAAATCAAAGTCTATGATGTGCTCGCTAACAAAGAACTCTTCTCGGAAGTCGTGGATGGAAACATCTCGGATGAAAATCTGCGTTTTTATAAATCTGAAGATGAAGATAATCTTTCTGCCCGCCAAGAGCTCCTTCGTTATTCAGTGAAAGTTGCCGTACGGAAATTTGTACCCCGAGTAGTAAAAGTTGGTAGTAAGCTGGATTGGGTAGGTCGAGTGGCCAAGATTATTGGTACCCGAATTTACATTAATGCCGGCCGATCTTCAGGCATAAACTTAGGGGATATTCTTAAAGTCATTACTGAAGGCCAAGAGATTTTTGATCCTGAATCTGGTGCAATGATTGGTATGTCCCAAGGGGAAGTGAAAGGTACTCTAGAAGTGGTAGATTATTTTGAGCCCAATGGTGCCATTTGTATTCTTCACTCAGGGGGCTCAGTCACCGAAGGTGACTTTGTGCAACTCTACTAATAAATGGAAGATCATAAGAAGCTCCCTTTTCTTGTTGTCTCATCTTCTGGCTACATGCGAGGCATTCTAAAATTTGTCCTTGAAACCCTTTTGCATACGGAAGTCACTGAACTTGAATCAGAAGAAAAGGCGCTGCTTTTTCTCCGAAATCTAGATCTTGTTCCCAGTATGATTGTTTATGATTACACCTCGAATTCTTATCTACTGGAAGATTTTGTTGGCTACCTCCAAGAAAATTCAAAATATGTAAGGATTGTGGTTCTAGTCAATAAGGTCAGAGAAGAGGGGAGAGATCTTTTAAAAAACATTCCTCAACTCATGCTCATGGATGAGGCCACCTTGCCTAATGCCTTGGTCGAAGAGGCGCAGCGAACTTTTACAGCTACTCCCTATGTGAATGAGAGTGAGTACTGTAGGATCAATATTGATTTTCTTTCTATCTTAGACGGAATTAACAAGAACCTCTTTATTCGCATTGGCTCAGAGAAATACATCAAGATTTTTAACGAAGACGACAATACAGATATTCTCGATATAAAAAAATACAAATCCAAAGGGATACATTATCTTTACGTAAAAAGAGAAACTGCCATTTGGGTGATTCATCAAATTCAAAGTCAGATCGATATTTTCTTAAAGACCAATAATTTCCGTTTTGTTTTACGTGGAGCGAGTGATACTCCGGCCAAGCGGTTTGAGAACCGCATTCTGCGTTTTGATGACGAAGTTCATATGGATAAGGAATTCAAAGAGACAATTGATGAAGCCGTTAAGCGCATCCGTGCAGTCGTTGAAAAAGATGCGAGAGTGGAAACATTTATTAACCACTTGAAGGCGCATCAAGACGAGCACAATTTTTTTACGCAGAAGATGAATCTTACAAGTTTGATTGCCTGTGCTTTGGCCAAGGAGCTGGATTGGATTTCAAAAAGTACTCTCGATAAAATCGTTTACGCTTCCGTTCTTGCTGATATAACTCTGGCCGTAAGACCTGAACTTTTAAATATCCGTGACCTCGAGAGCTTTGAAAAAATCAAACACACTCTTTCGGATGAAGATCAGAAAATCTATCTCTCTCATCCTAAAGATTCTGGAAATTTGATTAAGAGATATTTTTCTACGGCCCCTCCTGAAACTGATTCTTTGACCTTTCAGCATCACGAACTACCTGACGGATCTGGATTTCCTCAAGGTTTACGCGCTGAACGTATTGCACCTCTCTCTGCGCTTTTTATAGTAGCTACAGACTTTGCCTTTTATTTTCTTAAGGATGAAGAGCCTACTATGGACGACTATTTACTTAAATGTCATAGTCGATTTGATTTTGTGAATTTTCGCAAAGTCATAAAAGCTTTAGAGAAGGTGAAAAGAAAATGAAAAGTCTATTCCTACTTTTTCTCATCATATCTATCGTCTCTTGTGCTTCTCCTCAGCCTGTCTTCAATCAAAACAAAGCTTGTTCAAAAGAATCGCTAAGGTATTTAAAGAATCAAAAAGATCGCAAACAGGTCCATACTCAGGCCCTGGCCGATGAGCTTGGTAAAACTCAGCGAGATATTCAACTTTGCTATGAAGACTTCAAGGTCCGCACCGGAAAAAAAGAATTCAATACATGTCTTGTGGTGGGCGTAGATAGCAGAGGTAAAACAGATTTCTATCACTTCTCATCAGCTGATCCAAGCATTGATAGAGAGTTTATTAGCTGTGCACATTCTGTGACCAAAAATGTGAACTTTGGTCGATTCGGAAAAAATTATACTTTAGTTCAGTCTTACCAATTTTATTACCAATAAAAAGAAAGCCGCTTAAGCGGCTTTCTTTTTGATTATTTTTTTCCAGCTTTACGTTTAGCTTTCCACTCTTCTTTCTTGTCTTTGTAAGCTTCTTTTGCGGCTTCGCGCTTAGCTTTGAGCTCTTTATGACATGTCTTTAATGCTTCCTTAGTTGTGGCCGCAGAAACGCATGCTTTAGCGGCATTTAGATCGCCAATACGGGTATCAATTTTTTGAGTCATCATGGTCTTGAGTTCTTCAAATGAAGCTTCTTGCGCAAAAGATATGGCGCTGAATGAGGCAAGGGCGAAAGCTAAGATAAATTTCATAAGCACTCCTTTAAAAAGTAATAGGGCTTAAGTTTAAATCTCTCCTATTGGTAGTCAATAGGGTCATTGATTCCAGCTTCATTGAAGCCTCGGAGTCTGAGCGCGCATGAGTCGCACTGCCCACATGCTTTATCTGAGCTTTTATAACATGACCAACTTAGTTTCCATGGTACTTTTAATTCTTGTCCTTTGAGAACAATGTCGCGCTTTTTCATGAGTAACACGGGTGTGAGAATTTTAATCTGCCCGTCTTTAGTTCCTTCCTGAATCACTTTATTGAAGGCTTCATAATAACTTGGACGGCAGTCTGGATAGCCAGGAGAATCTTCAAAGTTTGCACCTATGAAAAGTCTCTGGGCGCCACTTGCTTCGGCCCATGAAACAGCCAGTGATAAAATAATAGAATTTCTAAATGGCACATAGGAATCAGGAATGAGAGTAGAATCCCCTTGATAGGATTTAACTGCGATTGAATCATCGGTAAGAGAACTTCCACCAATTTGCCGCAAAAAAGTCATATCGATGATTTTTCTTTTTTCTACCGGGATTTTATAAAAGTCAGCAATGGCATCAAAGGATTTTCTCTCACGGCCAGAAGTTTTTTGACCGTAGTTCATGTGGAGAAAAGATACGTCAGTGTAATCCTGGATTGCCAGGCCCGCGCACACTAAAGAATCCATACCACCACTTAACAGTACAATCACTTTTTCCATTTAGGCTTTCTCACACAATTCTTTAACTTTATCTTCGATAACTTTTACTTTTTCTAGCGCATTTATTTTCTTCGTAGCTAGGTCACCTTGAGTTTCTCTCACCATGACGTAGAATTTAATTTTAGGCTCTGTACCCGATGGTCGCAGAAATAATCTGTTTCCACTCTTGAATGTGAAGCTCAGAACATTACTTTTCGGAAGGTTAATTCCTTTTTCGTAATCTTCCTTTGAAACAATCTCTTCTCCGGCGAAATTCGATTCAGGATAATGACGAAAATACTCCATTATGCGGGAAATTTTTTGAGTCCCTGGAATTCCTTCGTAGTCGTTTGACACTAGGGTTTCAAAAAAGAATCCGAACTTTTCATAAATTTCATCAAGAGCTTCGGAGAGATCTTTCCCTTGCTTTTTAAAGTAGAGGGCCACTTCCGACATGAGGGCGACTGAACTCACACCGTCTTTGTCTCGAGATTCAGCATGTGGCATATAACCGAAAGATTCTTCAGAGGCGAAAACAAAATTGTAAGGAGATTTTGCCACCTCTAATTCTTGAATTTTCGCTGCCATCCATTTAAATCCCGTGAGAGTATCCATCACTTCTCCACCAAAGTGCTCCACGATGGCATTTTGAATTGGTGAAGTCACAATTGATTTAAGAACTAAGGGCTTACTCGGAAGAGTTTTGTTTTTAGTTTTCGTGCTGAAAATATAATATAGCATCAGGGCACCGATTTGATTTCCATTGAGATAAAATGGTTTACCATGATGATTGATCACCACCCCTAAACGGTCACAGTCCGGATCAGTTCCATAGACGATATCAGCATTGTTTTTAATCATGTAATCCACAGCAAGAGCGAGTGCTTTTGGATCTTCTGGATTTGGTGATTTAACCGTGATGAAATTTCCATCAGGCAGCGCCTGCTCAGGAATACTGTAGAATTTAGTAAATCCTAAACGGTGAGCAATTTCCGTGCAAGGTACCTGGCCCGTCCCATGAAGGGCAGTGTAGACGATAGAGAGTTCTGAACCTGATTTTTTACAAAGATCCATATCTTGAATGACTTTGGCTTCGATCACTTTATAAAAAGCCTCATCAACTTTTTCATCCGTATAGAGAGCAAGACCTTTGGCCTGTGCTTCTTCAAAACTCATGTGCTTCACATGACCCCAATTAGTGAGTCCGTTGTAGGCGTCGATAATTTCTTTATCCATGGGAGGTACAACTTGAGCTCCATCATTCCAAAAAGCTTTGAAGCCGTTATAGATGGGAGGATTATGGCTCGCAGTGATCATGATCCCGCCTTGAGCTTTATAATAGCGGACTCCATAAGAGAGCATGGGAGTAGGAGTGAGTGCATTGAAAACGTAGGCCTTTATACCATTAGCGGCAAAAACTCCCGCTGCCTCTAGCGCAAAAGACTTTGAATTATTTCTAGAGTCATAACTAATTACTGCGGAAAGCGGCTGACCACTTTTGCCGAAATGCTTAAGAATGGTATTTGACATGGCCTGAGTGGCACGACGGACATTGTATTTATTCATCCGGTTTTGTCCCATACCCATAGGGGCACGTAATCCACCGGTTCCAAATTCTAGATCTCGGTAAAACCTTTCCGTGAGATCCATTTCATTTGCCGAGACGTTTTCTAAAAGTTTGGAAATTTCACTGCGATCGGCTTCACTGAAGTAAGGATCTGATCCCCAAAGTTTAGCGTTCTCAATAATTTTTTGATCCATAAGTTATCCTTGATGGTTGAAAGATGTTCAAAACTACATGGTTTAGCGGGGTAAAGTCAAAAATGATGCGCGGCAAATGTATGATAAATACTTGATACTCCCAATGACTAGAACTAAGATAAGCCCTTATGGCGAACGTAAAAAATAAACATGCTAAAAATGTCCCAGGTGCTTTCTATTGTACCGATCCCGATGATGATGGGGGAGAAGGTTGTATTGCGTGTAACGTATGCTACTCCGGAGCTCCAGAATTTTATGCTGAGGATGACTGCGGAAATGCCTATATAAAGAAACAACCAACAACTCCTGACGAAATCAGTCTCTGTGTGGAACAGATGGATGCTTGTCCTGTAAATTCCATCGGTAGAAACGGTTAGTCATAAATTTTCTCACCCACATTTTTCATATTTCCCTTAAACTATAAGTAATTAGTTTTTAATTTCCATAAAAGGGGAAAGCATGAATCCGAGTATCATTCAGATATCGGCAACGGTGATATTTGCCATTGCTATTATCCACACGTTTCTAGTGAGTAAGTTTGCCAAGATTGCACACCATTATCCGGAAGGGTCTATGGGAGAAAACTTTTGGCACTTTATGGCCGAAGTTGAAGCTGTATTTGGAATGTGGGCCTTTGTCTTTCTTTTAATCTACATGGGTGTTGAAGGTGTGAGCGCGCCGGTGCATTACCTTGAGTCTTTAAATTTTACTGAACCCGGTTTTGTTTTTGTAATTATGGCCATGGCCGGAACCCGTCCAGTAATTAAACTGGCTGAGAAGGTTATTGTTGCCCTTTCAAATTTGATTCCGCTGCCTAAGAAAATGGCTTTTTATCTTACGACCTTGATCGTTGGACCTATTCTTGGTTCTTTTATTACTGAGCCAGCAGCAATGACGGTTACGGCCATCATTCTACTTAAAAACTTTTATACTAAAGATATGAGCACGAAATTTAAGTACGCTACTATTGGTCTACTTTTCGTAAACGTTTCAATCGGTGGAACTCTTACACACTTTGCTGCTCCTCCAGTATTAATGGTTGCAGGTAAATGGGGATGGGGTATGTCCCATATGTTCTCTGCCTTTGGATATAAAGCAGCAATCGCATGTATCATCAGCGCCCTCGTTATTTCGTTCTATTTTAAAAATGAACTTCTTGGTGATTTTAAGCTTGCTGAAGACAAGGGAACAAAAATGCTTCCTCCTGTTTGGGTAACTTTGATCCATATTATTTTCTTGGCACTAGTAGTTTTGACTGCTCACCATATGGTTGTATTCATCGGCTTATTCTTATTCTTTCTCGGCTTCACAACTGTGACTAACGAGTATCAAGATGAGGTTCAAGTAAAGTCATCATTGATGGTAGGATTTTTTCTTGCGGGACTTATTGTTCTTGGTTCAGAGCAAAAGTGGTGGCTTCAGCCCCTTATCTCTGGCCTCTCGGACCAAGTTCTTTATTTCGGTTCAACTGCTCTTACTGGGATTACAGATAACGCCGCTCTCACTTATTTAGGTTCATTGGTTGAATTGACTGAGTCCGCAAAATACTTCCTTGTGGCCGGTGCTGTGACAGGTGGTGGTTTAACTGTGATTGCAAACGCACCTAACCCTGCTGGTTATGGAATTCTTAAAGATGCGTTTGGCGCCGATGGTATCTCGCCCATGGGTCTTTTAAAGGGTGCACTTTTTCCAACCCTTATTGCTATCCTTTGCTTTGAACTTTTGCCCACTCTAGGCTAAAAATAAGGGGCGCTCTTCGGAGCGCCTTTTTTTTACGTTTGGACGCTTCAAGGATTTCGACTTAATGGATAAAACTCACGGTGCTAAAGGCTTACTTGCACTCTCTGCTCTCGGTGTCGTTTACGGTGATATTGGAACAAGTCCTCTCTACGCCCTACGCGAATCTTTTCATGAAGCCCACAACATAGCTGTTAATCACACCAACATCATGGGTGTTCTTTCATTAATTTTTTGGTCTCTTATTATTGTTATCTCAATTAAATATTTAGTTTTTATTGTTCGTGCAGATAATCATGGTGAAGGGGGAGTACTCGCTCTCACTGCTCTTATTTCTGCTTCCAAAACGAAGGGAAAGTATCCTTTGATCCTCATTGGTCTTTTTGGAACAGCACTGCTTTATGGTGATGGCATGATTACACCGGCCATCTCTGTTTTGAGTGCCGTGGAAGGACTTGAACTTGTTACACCTATTTTTCATCCCTATATTATTCCGATTACCGTTGCGATTTTGATCGGACTTTTTTCCATTCAAAAACATGGTACCGCCACTGTGGGGAAAATATTTGGGCCCATCACTCTTGTGTGGTTTATTGTTTTAGGTGTTCTCGGAGTTCGACAAATTACGGTTATGCCGGAAGTTTTATTTTCCATTAATCCCTACTTTGCTTTCAAGTTTTTTGTGGCCAATTCTTGGCACGGCTTTGTGGTTCTAGGTTCAGTTTTCCTCGTGGTTACGGGGGGGGAAGCGCTTTATTCAGACCTTGGACATTTTGGAAAAGTTCCTATACGTCTGGCATGGTTTTATGTGGTTCTTCCTTGTTTGCTCTTAAATTATTTTGGACAAGGTGCTCTTCTTATTACTCATCCAGCTGCCATTAAAAATCCCTTTTATCTCATGGCCCCAGATTGGGCACTTATACCTCTAGTGATTCTTGCGACCATTTCAACTGTCATTGCTTCTCAGGCGCTGATTACCGGTGTATTTTCACTCACAATGCAGGCCGTGCAGCTTCAGTTCAGTCCGAGGGTGAATATCTCTCACACTTCTGAAAGTGAGTATGGACAAATTTATGTGAAGTCGATTAACTGGGTTCTTATGCTTGCTTGTATTGCCCTGGTAGTTTCATTTAAAACGTCCAGTAATCTTGCAGCTGCTTACGGAATTGCTGTCACCACAACTATGGTGATCACTACTATTCTTTTTTATTTTGTTTCCCGTTCTTTATGGAATTGGAATCGGCCTTGGGCCCTGACTGTTTGTGGATTTTTCTTGGTCATCGAACTTTCATTTTGGGCAGGAAATCTTCTCAAGATAATCCACGGCGGATGGTTTCCACTCCTTGTAGGGCTAGTTATTTTTGCCTTTATGACCACTTGGAATAAGGGACGTCAGATTCTTCAGATGCGCATGCTTGAAATCATTCGTCCCATGCCAGAGTTTTTAGAGAAGGTCACAAAAAATCCACCTCATAGGGTTCCTGGGATTGCAATCTATATGTCAGGAAACCCTGAGTTTGTTCCTGTCACTCTAGTTTTGAGTCATGAACATTTCAAAACTTTGCATGAGCATTTAATATTCTTGCAGGTGAAAACAGTTGTGATTCCCCACGTGCCTGTATTTGAGCGTATTACCACTGAGCATATTGGACCTCAGATTTATCGCATCTCAGTTCATTACGGTTTTATGGACCTACCTGACATACCTAGTGCTCTTCGTGGGATGAGAATCAATGATTTTGTTTTTGATCAAGAAAAGGTGACTTACTTTATTGGTAAGGAGCATTTGATTGCTACAGATACTCCAGGCATGGCGATTTGGAGAGAGAAGCTGTTTGCGTTTATGTCGCGAAATGCTCAACCGGCAACTGCATTTTTCCAGTTACCGGCCAGTAGTGTAATTGAGATTGGCACTCACATCGAACTTTAAGAAATCCTAGAAATTAAGATTAGGAACTGAATGCAACCAGCCAGCTGGAGCAGGGGCACGACCTGATTGCATATCGATGAGTTTCTCACGAAGCTGCATACCAATCTTTCCGTGAGGTTCTTTGAGTTTCACCACAGACTTATCCTTGTCCATGAAAGAAGCCACCGGCGCAATAACTGCAGCTGTTCCACAAACAAAAGCTTCATGACAGCGATCTTCTTTGGCAGCTGCAAGCACCTCATCGATAGAGATTCTGCGCTCATGAACTTGAAGGCCGCTTGAACGAGCGATATCAATAATAGACTTACGGGTGATACCATCAAGAATTGTATCGCAAAGTTCTGGAGTATGTAGAGCGCCATCAATGATGGCAAAGAAATTCATTCCCGACATCTCTTCGATGTATTTGTGTTCGTAAGCATCAAGCCACATGGTTTGATCACAACCAAGAGCAATGGTCTTGGCGTATGAGCTTAAACTCGCGGCATAGTTACCACCGGTTTTAGCAAAACCAATTCCTCCTGGAGCAGAACGAATTTCCTCGCGCTCGATATAAACTTTTACATCTTCTCCAGAGAAATAAGATCCTGATGGAGAAGCAATGATGATGAATAAGAATTGCTTAGAAGGCCTAATTCCCATTCCCACTTCTGTGGCAATCATGAACGGACGAAGATAAAGAGATTCACCTAATCTTCTTGGTACTGCATTTTTTGAATAAGCACAAATCACTTCACAAGCGTGAAGAAACTGATCTTCAGGAATTTCAGGCATAGAAAGTCTACGTGCTGATTGATTAAATCTGCGGGCGTTCATCTCTGGACGGAACATGTGAATGGATTCATCAGGATGACGGAAAACCTTCATTCCTTCAAAGATTTCCTGACCGTAGTGAAGAACTTTAGCACAAGGATCTAATGAGAGAGGTCCATAAGGCAAAAGATCAAAACGCTTCCATTCACCATTATCATAGATGGCCTGAACCATGATTGGACAAACATATTTACCAAAACCCAATTGTGGGTCGTTAACAGAAAATTTCTTAATTCGTTCGACAGCGTCCGGATGGATTTCCACCTTCTTCATAAGTCTCCCTTAATTAGCAAAAATAACTATATGCTTAATAACACGAAAATTATCAGATGAAAAACCTTTGGAGCTTTTTCTGCGAAGCAGTATGTAAGCTAAGTTAAAGAAAAGTTAACGGCTTAGAGGAGGATTTTAGGAATGAGACCATTTTTCTTTAGGAGCTTCCCAATAAGTTGATTCTTTGTGAGCACTTGTGTGTAAACCCATGGGCGAAGTTTTTCTCTGCGGACAAAATCCAGAATGATTTTTCGGGCGAGTTTCTCACCCAGATACATACGTAGGGCCTTGTATTCCAGATAGCAAACAACAATGTGGATATAAACTTGCTTCTGTTGATTGGGAAAAATATTTTTCAGTTGAACGATACTTTGATTTAAGTTTTTCGGATACATACTCACGAGCCAGTGGAATTCTTCATGTAAAAAAACCGATAAAATTTTATAGGGCTGAGCCGAATGTTCTACATTGAGAGTGAGAACTGGATGAGACTGATTTACACCCTTGGGAGTGATGTGTATCACTTTGGTATAAAGAAATGGGCCCAGATCATAAACTTGGGCAAGTTGCAAAACGTTCTGCTTCATGAGGGCAGATTCACGGTTTGGGTGAATCTCTGTGATATGAAGACCTGAAGCATGTTCTTCTTTGACTTGTTTACTAGAGCACCCCCAGACGAGGGCCAAAAAAATCAAAAGCAAATATCTCATTCTAGAACTTAGCAACGAGTGCAGTGGTAAAGAGAGAGTCAGTTTTATATAGGACACCTGGAGCAGGTAGGTGATCATAGCGGACTAAGAATCCGCTTTTAAGAGAGAAGATTTCGGAGAGCATGGCCGAAAGAGAAATTTCCGTATTCGCCTGGTAATCTTTCGGGCGACTAAAGTTAGGAAGATATTCAAGCCAGTAGCGGGTTGAGAAATTCTCATTCCACTTATGTTCCCACTCATTGTAGAAACGGGCATAAGACGCATTTGTTTGCGACCCATCAAAGCGCTCCTCCTTCATGTAGCGGTAACCAAGTTCAGAAAAGAGTTTTGTTTTCTCAGTTTTAAGATAGCTGTATTTACCACCAAAATCAGAAATGTAGCGTGCCTTAATTCCTGCGAATTTATCAACTTCGTAAGTTTCCCCAACAAATGCACCTAAGTTCTCAGTGAGTTCTCTCTCATACCGAAGTCCACCACTAAAGATGCGTGCCGTTTCCACTCCGTTGGCCTTGGCATTCATATAACGGCCACGGAAGCTCAGAATATTCTTCTCAAAAGTATAAGAGTTAAATTGCTTAACGTTATAAGTTTGAGACTTGGTGTTTCCGTTTGCTGCCGCTAACCCAGCTTCAGATTCATTTTTTACCTGAGCAAAAGTACTAAAAGTGAAGAGGAGAGTAAGGAGTGCAATGATTGTTTTCATACTATGGTGCCGAATTGGAGATTAATTTTTCTGAAAGTTTTGCTGTTACTTCTTTTTCTTTGGCAAATACACTTTGAAAAGCTGCACAATCTGATTTGGTAGCTGCTTCATTGTATTGAGCAAGAATATCTTTTCCAGCTGCATCGATCTCGACTTGAAGTAATTCAGCTTCTTTAATCTGAGACTTGTGGGTAAATCCATTTTTGGCCAGATCAAGAAGGACTTGATTGGCGATAGAAATATCAAGAAAATCAGGGCTTCCAGAATTGAGTTCGCGGATGAATTGATTAGTGAGCTCTTTTCCTTGTTTAACCGTTTTCTTGGTCCAATGATTTTTTTTCATAGCAATAACAAGACCGCGGAAAAAGCGCCATCCTTCAAAAGTTGCGTTACATGGAGTTGGTAAATCCGCTGTCATAAGTAAGCAATTTGATTTAGCAAATGAGATCTCTTTTTGCCAGGCCTCACGACCTAACTTTTTAAAGTCGATCGCATTCATGAAAAAAAGTGCTTTCTTCTCATTTTTCGCAAAAGGATTGCGCTCTGGACCGGCAACAGACTTAATAAGAATATTTTGACGATGTTCTTCGCAAGCAAAGTTTTGATCACCAAAAGATCCATGGATCTTGAGATATTCAGCTTTCGGTGAGAGCTCGGCTTCAGGTTTTTTAGACGAGCAAGAAACCACTAAAATGATGAGCAAAATGAGTGTGTTTTTCATCTCCTCATCTTATAAGGGCCTCAAGTTTTAAGTCAATTCTTCCTTAGTCCAAACCTTTGTGGTACACCGAGTCTTATGGGTAATTTAAAATATTTATTTTGGTTTCATTGTGACAATCTTGACCTGGTTGAAGTTAAACGAGTGGATATTCAGTCAGATTTACCGAGCGAACTATATTACTGGTTGATTAGCTATTCTCACGGATCTTTTAAGCGACTCAATTTTAAATCGATGGAGGCGACTAAAAGAGAATTCGCAGAAGGAAAGCTCAGCTTTTCTGAGAGTGAGGCACATTTTGAAAATACTTCTCAGAGATATTCTTTAAGGGTGATGAATCCTCAAAAAGTTGATGCAGATCTTATGGTGCTTGTGGGTCAATTTTTTACCTTGTGAATCACAACGTGAGTCTAAAGAGTATGGCCGAACATTTACAAGGTTGAACTTCGCATCCTGGACATATAAAAGGATTTTTAAGGCTAGATTCTAAAAATGCATTTTCAAGAAAGGCCGTTTGTTTAAATCCTAATTTTGTAAAAACTCGGTCAGAGGTATGAGATTTACCACTTACCCATGAGCATCCTAAGATCACCTGGCATTTGTGAGATTTAAGCCACTCCAGTCTTATAAAGCTTATTTTTTGACCAATACCTTTTCCTTGCAAGTTTTCTTTTACACAAAGTGTGGAAAAAGATCCGACTTTTTTCCTACTTAGTTCTTGAGAAATTCCCGGTTCAAAGGCTTCATAGAATTCTAAGAGTTCAATTAGTTTGGCCACTCCCACGGCCACAATCTCTTCGTCATCAAAAGCTGCCACCACTAATGACTGTGGATCATTCACTGATTCCTCTAAATAGAGCGGTCCGAAAAGATCTCGTCCTTGAGTGCGGTTAAGTAATTCAAGTCCGGCTGGAAAATAAGATTGATCGCTAATTGTGAGGGTTCGGAATGTTATAGTCATAAAATAAAAAAAAGCCCAGTTACCCAGTTGAAGAAGAGAATTTAAATTAAGATAATTTCTTCTTGTAAACCACGGCCCTCAGGTTCCAAGAATTTTTGTCATAGAAACTCTTTCCACGTTCATTTTCAATCCCTGTACAAAGCCTGAGATTATTACAACCATTCTGGCCGGCCAGATCTTCAGCATGCTTAAGAAGAATAGCACCATATCCTTGTGAACGGATTTTTTGAGAAGTCACTAAATCATCAATGTATAAATGTCTTCCGTGGACAAAGTCTGTCACGATCCGGTAACCCATGAGTGCCACTAATTGGTTTTGAGAATCTTTTAGCCCCAATAGTTGATATCCGCCAGATTTTTGAGCTTCGCTAATAAGAATTTTAAAGTTTTCGAAATTTAAATGAGGTCTTAGCTCCTTAAGTAATTCGAAGTAGATGATTGATTCTTGTTCAGAGTAGGGGATCAATTGGTTTGATGGCATGCTGCAAATAATATGTTTAGGTCGTACGACTTGTAAAGTTTGTGACTATGGAGAAAACTTGGGTAAGCTAGTTCAAAGTTGATAGGATCATTTTTTATTATTTCAAGCATTGAGATTCCAAGAAGCGGTTTATATAATCTTACTTTTCTTCAAAAGGTTTTTACATGGCCAATACAGTTAATTTACACCGAGTTCTTAAGGCACCTGTAGCACGTGTTTTCAAAGCCTTCTCATCTGCCCAAGCAAAGGCCACGTGGCTTCCACCTTTTGGATTTATCTGTCAGGTACATTCTTATGATTTTAAAGTTGGTGGCAGTTATCAAATGTCTTTTACTAACTTTACCAACGATCAAACTCACGCTTGGAGTGGAAAATTTACAGAAATTAAAACAGATGAAACTCTTGTGTATAAAGATAAATTTGACGATCCAAATCTTCCTGGGGAAATGACGGTGACCGTTTCATTTAAAAAAGTGATGTGTGGAACTGAGTTGAGTATCAAGCAGGAAGGTATTCCTGATATGATCCCAGCAGAAATGTGTTACTTGGGTTGGCAGGAATCACTTATTAAACTCGCACAATTGGTTGAACCGGAAATCAATCAGTAGTGCCCTGCTGTTCGAATGAGCTAGTTGCCCACAAGGCAGCGTTTAGAATGTGCTTCATGAAAGGTGCTTCGTATTCAGCATAGAGGGATTCCTCGTGCCCCATTGCAGTAAACCATACCTTTTGCTTTAAATCTTTTCGACTCCAAGTGATAGGATGATTTCCCATCTTCCCGCCCAAATAAGATGATTCATCAACTGTTGCTAGAATTGAGAAATCGTCGCCAATTTTAGAAGTGAAGTTATACCATTCATCACTTTGACTCCAAACATCTGGAAGTCTTATGACGGTATGTTGGTCATTAGTTGTCAGTGAAACTTTCGCTTGCTGTATTGGGGGGTGGTCTAAAAAGGAAGTTCCAATCATCTCTTTAAGCCATCTCCAATCATTTCCAGCTGCGATTGAGGCATGGATTAGGAGTAAGCCTTTTCTTTGAGAAACAAATTCTTCTACGGCATTTTTATGTTCATCATTTAAGATTCCATTCGAAACATCCACGAAAACAATTCCGTCAAACGATGAAAGTGATTCTTTAGTTAAAGAAATTAATTCCTGACTTCCAACAGCTTCAAATCCATTTTGTTGAAAATGACGTACAAGATGAGTGATTGCTCCTGGAACAATGTGCATGTGGGCCGGTCTGTTACTTTTTCCAAACACTAATAAGCGTTTTTGTTTGCTCGAAGGAATTCGATGAGGAACTGTCGAGCAAGCAGTCAACAGAAGGTATAATATGCACAATACGAATATTTTCATGACGAAATTATAGTTTGAGAGTTAGGGGTGGTGTCTAGTTATAAGGAAATGGAATTTTAAAAATGGTGCGCCCAACAAGATTCGAACTTGTGACCCCTACCATGTCAAGGTAATACTCTAACCAACTGAGCTATGGGCGCATG
>CAMDDI010000008.1 GCA_945890905.1 Bacteriovorax stolpii | reverse complement strand
AAACTGGGGAATGGCCTGGACTCCTCGTTCTCGATAATATTAACAGACACTATCCTCATAGTGTCTGTATAGTGAGGTATGTATGGCTCAATGGGAATTTGTTGAATGGCTCTTGTTCTGGATTTTGGAAACCTCCCACTTTGTATTTGAATGGGATGAAGGCAACTCCACAAAGAGTGCCAAAAAACATGGAGTGGAGACTAACGAGATAAAAAAAGAGAGGATGCAGTATGAAGAAATCTTACGCAAAATCACTGAAAGAGTATGACTCTGAATCAGTGCTTGATTCCAAAAAGATCCTGGCCGCAATGAAGCGGTATAAGGAATCACCTAAAAAGCCAACCAGTGTGGCCCTTGATGAAACAACCAACCAAGAACTTAAGGCAGTGGCTGAGTTGCAAGGAATTCCATATCAAGTGCTCATTCGAGTCTTTATCCTTGATGGACTTGATCGCTTGAAGAAAGCTGCTTAAAATGAGTTTGATTCGACGCCCACCCACCATAAAAATGGCTGAAAAATTTGAAATGAATCATCACCATATCCTGCGTGCCATGAAGAAGTATGAATCTGAACTTTGAACACAATCCAAATTTGGTTTGTGTTCAAAGAAAAAAGAAAAACCGCTAATTAGGTGGTCCCAAAGGCCGTGAGACAAAGCGATTAAAATACGACATTACTGAGTTTGGCCTGGCCCTATTGTTACTATATATAAATACGCCCAAGGCAAGATTGATCTCTGCAGAAATTCTCTATCGATTCTTTATTCTTAAAACATATCTGACCGCCATTAGCAAAAATCAGATTGGCGCGATCAGAGACCACTATAAAAAGAAGATGAAGTAGTACCCACTTCAAACGGATAAAAAATAAAAAAGCCGGCGGTTAAGCCGGCTTTTGAAGTCTTTGATTTAAAATTTACAATAAGAATCGAAAACTAGAGCCTAAAGCCCTTCTTCTTTTGAATGAGTTTCGTTGCCGTCGAAGCTTTGCATTACAATCCTACAAACAGCTCAACACCACGAGTGAACTGATTCCATGACCTTCAGAGGCTATGTCTAAAGAAAGCGAGTTGTAGCCAAGATATCGCGTGATATGGGTCTGACTATTTAAGACGAGATTACGATTATAATAAATTTGAACAGTCACTCTGCCAGAATCTTGCTGCACATCTAATCTGACATCAACACCTTCTTTTATATATGTCCTCACGTAATTAGATTGATCTCCACGAACATCCTCCATTGGCTCTTTGATACGCAATATCGATTGGCCATCGTCTGAATCAACAACAACCCATGACTCACATTCAAAAGCTTTTGCAGACAGTGAAAAAAGGAACACAAAAAAGAGAGTTGAAAGCTTCATACTTACTCCAAGTTATAAGAATCAAGAGTTTTCAAGATTCCGATATATTTAATTTTGGAAATTAGAACAATTCCGTCATAGTTAGACAACTTAAACTATCAGGTCCTGTGAAAAAGCTCCTGCCGTACTTATCTGTAAAGGTTTCAAATAATCTGAAAGCATCAGTAACCGTGTATGTGACAAATGGTTGAAATGAGCAGTCTGGATCGATTCTATTCGCTTGAAAACGCAAAACCCGAGACTTTGAACCTTGAGAAGATAAAGTAAATGTAGGTTCCAGTACTTTAAAAGATGGTGCCCGCGGCAATAAGCTGAGCGAACCAATCGTTTTGGACACAACTTATCCAATTCAGTGGCACGAGCCGAGGGTGGATTTAGCGGAGCTGGCAAAACTACGCTACCTGGAGGGTTGGTCAAGGCAACGACTGGCCTCTCACTACGGACGAACACTTCACGCCATTACCAATTACTGCCAGATCATCAGACGAAGGGGCTTTAACCTACAAGGGTTGACGGTCAAAGAAAGGAACAAAATTCGACGTGCGTTTCAAGATTGATTTAAGCGGTTCTTGCAGGCGGTTTTTAGCGACTGGATGAGGACATTCAGCTAACAACTTGAAAAATGACCTTCAAACTCCCTTGATAACCAAGAAGATGCAAAATGATGCAAAATAAATCACTCTATGATATACTCCCTTTAATGGAGGTAATTATGTCTAAGGCCCGTACAGTAAGATTCGACGATGATATCGAGCCAGCAGTTGAACGCTTCTTGGAAAAGAATGACTTAAATCTCAACAAAATGGTCAACCTGGCTGTCCTCGAATTCATAAGTAAACCTCATACGATTGAGCTTCAACCCGTGAATGAAGATGACTGGGACAGAAAGATGAAGGGCTCATACAAGAAGTATAAGAAGACATTGGATGAACTCGCTAAATGAAGATCGTTATTCCTTCAGTGGACTCTATCATCCGCACCAATAAATTTTGCAGTGAGATGAATACCCAGCAGTCAATCTTGCTCGACAAGGGCAAGATTGAAAGTGCTCTTCATACTGCTTTCTATCCTGGTTCGGAACCTTTCCAGCATGGTAGTATCGCAATGCTTGCCGGAGCTCTTTGCTTCTATCTGACAAAGGCCCATGCATTTCAGGATGGTAACAAACGGACAGCTACCTATGCTGCCGTAATTTTCATGCAGTCAAATGGTTGGGATCTTCAATTTGATGACAATCCGGAAGAAGAGCTGTCTGAACTCACAAAGATTGTCTTGGCCGCTACATCGAGTGAGATCACCAAAGAAAAATTAATGGAATGGTTTGAAACCCATAAGATTAAAATGGAATAGGAAACTTGGACACAAAATAAAAAGCCCCAAAATTTTGAGTCTCAGGGCTGGATTGATTTTGCTAACGATAAAATGCTGACAATGCGTCGAAAACTAGACTATTGTGCCTCGTAGTACATGGACTCAAAGGTTATCCCAGACGATCCAGTACTTTTCCGAGATGTCTGCAAATTCTGCAGATAATCCAGAGACAATAACATCTCAAATTCTTCACGGGACAGGTCAATCGAACGATAACCCCATTGAGGAGCCCTGCCGCTTATCAACGAACTAACAAGTACTTTAAAGTTCTCATAATCTGGGAAAGGTTTCCGATACCCATTAATTTTTACAATTTCAAATTCAATTTTACTTGTGTCGCTTAGAACTGCGTGAATCAAGACGCTATTTGCAGAATTATCCATTTCTACACCGAAAGACTTTGCCTGATCCAAGTATAGGGTAAGCAGTTTAAGTTTTTCAGCTAGTGTTTGGCTGTATACAACATCTGACTTAAAAATCTTACCGGATAATCTCTCCGTGTACCAAGAAGGAGTTTCTAATGAGCAATTTAGATGTTTAAGAGTAATTCTGCTTCTACCAATTTTGAAACCAGCTTCCTGCTTGCTATAGTTATATTCAAGCCAAAACTCGGCTTGATTGTTCTCCACTCCAAACGGTTTACTAAAGGCCATCATTGAAGCATCATCCGCGCCGATACCGTACCCTCCCCACATATCAACTTGAGAAATTAGCTGACCATCTTTGTGGATGGAAATATATCTACATTCTTGTGAGCCTGGTCCAAGTAAGTTGTAAGGTGCACAACCAGAGATGACATATGTGCTGTTCCCCTGAGTTTTTTCACAGCGAAATTGGTCTTTAGCGACAGCTATATTCGACATGACGAGGAGGAAAAAAACGCAATATAAATTTCTCATAAATCTAACCCCTTTTTTACTCTATACATAACGAACAATAATAAACCAGAAACTGACATATAAAGGCTATAAAATAAATGATTTTGATGGGCTCTTTGTGTCGAATCTCTTCGTCTATTGAGGCAAATTTTTCAAGATACTGATTTCTTGGAATAAATTGATTCGCGAATAAAGCCTGGCCAAGAACCAGCTTCAAATAATTTCATTTTGGCACAAACAAAATTCTGGTTCTCAAAATTTGACTAATGGTGCCCGGGACTGGACTCGAACCAGCATGCTTTTAAAGGCGCCGCCGTCTGAAGACGGTATGTCTACCATTTCACCACCCGGGCATATAAAGGATCATAGGAAATTTAATAGTTGCTGTCTAACGCTTACTCGTTTAAGTTTTTCAACGTTGATCTCACCCTCACACATCTCTCTAACTCATCCTGAGACTCTCTCCATGTTCGTTTGGCAAGGGAGGTGAGATTACGTGCACTTTTAAGTTTATTGGCACTCAACTTTGCGGTTTCTTGATCACACAGATTAAACGGGAAAAGATTATCAAAATAGATCCCCACCACATCGTCATTTTTATTCCAGTCCATAGAGGTGACTTTCTTAAAAAATTCATTCACAAAAGGCCGACTTAGTTCTGGAGAATTGGAGCCGTGAAATTTGGCAGCGGCTTCGCGAAAGCTTGAATAGGTCAGTTCTTTGTTCTGAGAAAATTCCTTCCACATCTTTTGCTTGGATTTAAGATCAGGAAAGGCAGCACGGATGGCAAGCTCTGAGCGGATACCTTGAGTTGAGTGATCTTTTTTAAGTTCATCCTTAGCAAGTTTTAGGGCTTCGGGATGACCGTTGCGAGAGAGAGCTTGCAAAATCACCCAGCGTCGATCTTGATCGATGACAATGCCTTTTGGTGGAGTGTTTTGAGTTAAGATTTCAAAAAGCTGCCTTTGAGATTCGGGAGTCTGGGCCACTGTCAGATAGAAATCAAAGAAGGTCATCTGAAGAGAACTTCCTTGGTGAGCTTTCATCACCCGGTCCATCAGAATAGTTTCAAATTTAGGGGCCATCTGGGCCCGCTCGACTGGAGAGAGATAGATAAAGTACTGATCACGAATGGAGCTATGGCGGTCGAGAATTAAACCTAGAAGCACATCATCTTCTTCTAATCTAAGTCCCTCAGATACTATTTCAAAATATTCAACCGGTGCAACTGTCTCATTTCTGAGCATTTCAGAAAGAATATTCCAAAGCATCCTGCGGGATAACGAATCAGGAAGTTTTGTAAGAGCAAATTTTGCAAGTGTTAAAGATGCTGGATCAATGGTGAAGAGAGCATAATCTTGATCTCCCACATTGGGCATTACAAAATCAGGACAATCTTTTCCGGCCCAAGTTGGAAGGTCGGTATTTTCTTGAGAGTAAGTCACATCCAGAGTTTCTTCCAGTTCTAACTCTCCCCCATCTTTTTCATAAAGTCCCACTTGAAACCGGTGAGGAGAAAGATTTCCCGATACACTCTTTTTCTGAACCACACTGGCCGATTTGATTTTATCTTTTTCACAGGCCCACTTCACTTCCACTTGATTGGGACCAGCGGTTTGAAGCCATTTCTGAGTCCATTCATCTAAATTGAGGGCAGAAGCTACAGCGATTGAGCCAATGAAGTCACTTCGACGAGTATTGGCGTAGGCAAAAGTTTTAAAGTAATTCTGAAGTCCACTTTGAAACCCTTTTTCTCCAACATAGTAATGAAGCTGCTTCAATGCAGAAGCCCCTTTGGCATAAGTGATCCCATCAAAATTTCCACGTGCTACTCGAACATCTGGCACATCGGTTTCAATTGGATGAGTCGTGACGAGTTGATCTTGCCAATATCCCCACGACTTGGTGGAAAAAAAATCCATCCAGGTGCCGCTATTTTTTAAAGCGCGCTCTTGAGCGATACTGGCCAGATAAGTGGCAAAACTTTCATTGAGCCACAAATCATTCCACCACTCCATGGTGACTAAATCTCCAAACCACATATGTGCCATCTCATGCAAAATGAGATTGTCCCGGTCATCTCTGATAGAGCTAGGAACTGGACCTCTGAAAATATTTCTTTCGTTAAGGGCAATGGCCCCTGGATTCTCCATTCCTCCCCAAGCAAATTCAGGAATAAAAATCTGACCATATTTTAAAAACGGATAATCATAACCAAAATATTTATTAAAAAACACGAGTCCCTTCTTGGTTGTATTCATGATGTTTTCTACATCTACATACTTTGCCAGTGAGGTGCGGGCATAGAGATAAATGGGAATGCTTCCCAGCTGATCCTTCCATTCGGTATAAGGCCCTGCGCCAAGAAAGAAGAGATAGGTGCTGATGGGTTTTGAAGGTTGAAATTGAGTAAGGGTAAAATCCCCTTCTTTTTTACTGCTGGTCACAAGTTCATTACCGATCACTGTCCAGTCTGACGGGGCCTTAACAGTGACGTGAAAGATCGCCTTAAGATCTGGTTGATCGAGACTGGGGAAGAGTTTATGAGCGTTGTAGGGTTCAATATCAGTGAAGACATACTCAGACTTATCTTCTGGATCAATAGAGCGCTGAAAGCCTGAAGAATCATTATTATAAATTCCCGAATAGAGAATTTCGATTTTAGTTTTTTGGGCCAATCTTCCAGCTGGAATATCAAAGCTTCCGGTGCGTTTTACAAATTTAGTGAGAGGTATTCCATTAACGATGAGTGTCTTAATATTGTGATTAAGTGAATCTAGACTCAGATCAGATTTGAGAGAATTGAGTTCAAGATCAATAGTTTCTTGAACGCTGTAGCCCTTAGCATTTTTAGTCAGTTCAAAATGCAGGTGGTACTCCACACTTTTAACTTGCTGGCGCCTTAACTGAGCAAGCAAGAAAGTGAGGTTGTCATCACTCACCCGGGCCCAAGATAAAGAAGTGAAAAAAAGCAGAAAAAGAACGCCAAGGATCTGCATGAAGCCTCCAAAAAATTTAGTCCCTAAATGGTAGGGTCAAAACTTTGGAGGTGTCACGTTCAAAATTATTCTTGAAGCCAGCCTTGGATTTTCGCACTCATCTCTAGTTGAGCGGCCACCACAGAAGGAATGGATGAGATTGCTCTCAAGTCATTGCAATGTGCTGCACTTTCCATGAGCCAGAGATCAAATGCCGGATTTTTTTGCTCCATCTCTGAGGTCAAAGAAAGAGTTTGCCATGGATCATTCGCACCATTGCTGAAAATGATGTGAGAAGTTTCAGGGTTTAAAAGTTGTAAGTACCAATTTTGATTCATTGAACCATCAGCTCTCATAGGAGTGTTATAAAGCCTGACACAGGCATTGGCGTGAAGGTTTAAATCAATTTTTGAAGAACGGGCCGTTGTTCCTTCAGTATTAGAAACTTGAAACCATCCAAACTCCTGACAACTCTGCCACATCCATTGACGGAAATAATCTGAAGGTGTTGTTTCAATTTTCTCTGCTGACTGGAATGAGAGTTCAATGGCCGTCATGCCCAGAGAGTTTAGAACTTTAAGTCCCCCCTCAGCATAGCCCGCGATCAAATCAGGATTACTCAGAAGAGTTTCGCAAAAAACTTTATGACGTCCATACTGAACAGCAGCTGCAAGCATATCGGCCACTGCGTATAAGAAATCCCCTTTATCCACAATTTCTGAAGCAGAAAAAAGTGCCTTCACTTCGGCCAGACCTTCAGCTGTTTCAATTTTATCCTCGATCAGATTGATCGCTTCTCTCACTTTATAGCCACAACTTGTGGCCGAGATAACTTTAGCAATGTGAGCATCATACTCAAAGAAATCTGGCTTCATTAGAACGGGCGCAGAAGAGGCCAGGGCACCTGCAGTAAGTTCTGGATGTTTTAATCGGTAAAAAGCTGCAAGAGTTCCTGCGTAAGATCCACCAAAAGAGATCCATTTTCCGGTGAGATTTTTTTCACTCATCATGTGACGCTGAAAAGTGGCCAAGTCTTCAATCGCCGCATCTAGATTTAAGTGCTGCAAGTTTTCAGTGGTCAAACTTGTCATAGGAAGCGACTCACCATAGTAGCGGTGCTCTAGTGCAATCAAGTGCGCATTCATTTTTTTTGCCAGGCCTTCAGCAAAACCATAAGATCCAGTGCCCGCACAATTCCACTCGCCACAGATGATGAAAAAAATCGGTGATGTATTATCTTTGGCGTATTGAGAATCTACAAAGTAGCGCTGCTTAAAAGTCACCTGGCCCTCAGAATTTTTATGATCAAGTTTTTGATCAAAGAAAGCTGTCTCCATTAAACGAAGAGAGCCATCCACTCGGAGCTGCAATTTTTTAGAGTAAGGATTCTGCGATTCAAGTGAGTTCTTGTGAAAAACCACACCTTGGTTAAAGGCAAAGGTTTGAAGGGAAAAAGTACAAGCAAGACTTAGACCTAGAAGTTTTAAATTTCTCATATGAATTCTCCTAGTCCCCTTCGTAACAAGATTTAAGGTGGGAAGCCAGAGATTTAGAAAGTTTATAGGGTGTGAAACCAGCATAAGGGACGACTGCCGCCCTTAAGCCCCGAAAGATAGGTATCAAGTCGGCATTGAGGAGATGGGTGATCAAAAATAAGCCGATCCGTAATTTTGGTATCCGGAGTTTCAATCTCAGGGGCCGGAATGTTGCGGTTTTCAGCAAAAAAAGCGCTAAAATTAAGGGCAGCATCCAACCCTCTTGCACAGACCACATTTTGTTTACAGACATTTAATGAACGCGCTGACGGTACTTTAGAGGGAAGATAGTTCACCGCTTGGGGCCAGCAAACCGAGGTCGCCCAAAAATCAGCTTGTCCTTCAACGGCCATCTTATTATGAGGTTCTTGAACAGGCTCTCCCCCATATAAATGACCCAGCTCATGACAGAGGGCCAGGACAAAAGATTCCTCATTGGCATGTTTAAAGCGCGAGATACCGCCGTAAACCACCACCTGATCATTTTCCCAACGGCGGGCAAAGGCCTGGGCCCAATCATCTTGATAATCGGTTAAAAACTCTAGTTGCCGCTGATTTTTTGAGGCAAAAGGTTGAAACCCTAATTCCATGAAATGAATGATTTCATTAAAGCGTTTTTGAGAAATCGCCCTCTCATGAAGTTGCGTATAAGAGGACTGAGCGTCTATAGAAGCATAGGAATGAAGGGTAATTAAGCTGAAGAAAATAATTAGCATACTTTAGATATACCCTGAAATAATTACAAAACCCACCATCGAAATTAAATTCTGAATTAGACTTTGTTCATCACAAGGAGATTATTTATGTGCAAATACCTAGTTACTTCATTAATTCTTACACTTTGTTCGTTAACAGTATTCGGATCTAGTGTGGGTTGCACCAATAGTAACTACCGCGGTAACAGAATTGATTTCACGGCCCAAGGTAGTTTACTGAACACTCGAAACGGAACAGGTAATATTCTTATCAACGGCAGGGTCGTGGCACGGTTTACAGGTCACGATCTTAATATGAATCCTATAAATAAATCATTTAGCGCAACTAACAGTCACGGTTCTTCCGTATCAGGTAGAATCCTTGAAGGAAATCAGGGTGTGATCAACCGACTGGTCATCAGAGGGACTGCTCACAACTACACAAACATTCCTGTCACTTGCGTAGCAAAGCGATAAAAATTTTCTTTTAAATTTCACACTTTAAAGGGCCTTCTTGGCCCTTTTTAATCTCTAAGTTAAGATTGTAATATTTTTTTCTGTTATTATCTTACGGCCTCAACTCTTTTTTTGACGTATCCCATCCTGGCAATTACCGTTTTCTCACGACGCAACTCAACCTAGGATGGGCCATGAAACTATTATTGTCGTTTTTGCTATTAGCCACAGGAATCCAAGCATGGGCCTGGGGTCCAGATGGTCACATGATTGTGGCCCAGATCGCCGAAAATCAACTTACCCCTACAGTTAAGACCAAAGTCCAAAAAATCCTCGCAGGTCAATCCATGGCCTCAGTAAGCACTTGGGCAGACTCTATTAAAGGTCAAGCAGAATGGGCCATGACTAAGCCTTGGCATTTTGTGGATGTCCCTGATGGAGCTTCTTACGAAAATATTCCACATTCTGAAGATGGTGACGTGATTGTGGCCATCACCAATATGATTTCTGTTTTGAAGAAATCTTCTTCTGCAACACAAGATCAACAAAATGCATTGAAATTTCTTATTCACTTTGTAGGGGATATTCATCAGCCTCTTCACGTGGGTCGCCCTTCAGATAGAGGCGGAAATGATGTAAAAGTTGTTTTTGAAGGAAGAAGCCAGAATCTTCATGCTCTTTGGGACACCGGTCTTATTTCCATCTCTCACATGGATTATATTCAATACACTCAGTACTTAGAATCTCTTCGTGCTTGGGGCCTAGCTCCTGCACCTTATGACATCAAAGAAATTCCTTTCAGTGCCATCATCACTGAAAACATGGGAGCGCGAGATCAAATCTATAGCTTTAAACCTTCAGGCGCAGGCCCAGTGGTTTTAGATAGACAGTACCTGACACGAAATCAGGCCGTTCTCAATTCACACCTCTTAAAAGGTGGAAAAAGATTAGCTGCGATTTTAAATCAAATTTATCAGTAAAATTTTAGGCTATTAAAGAAGGCAAATTCATCATCAGTGAGGTCTTCAAAGGTCTCACTCTCAGGAATGACTTCGGATACGGTCATGAGGATGGCCTTATTCTCCATGTTGGGAAACATACAGGCCATAAGACTGCGGGCAATCTTCTTTTTCTCTTTTTTAAAAACCATCTTATCAGCGTGAAAGAGACAATTTGTTTTTTTGAATTCACGGATAGCATAGTTACTTGAGACCACATTTGCACTGTTTGCCAGTGCTTCTTCAAATGCAGAAAGATCTTGTCCATATTCGCTTTCAGAAAGGTTCACCTCAGCGAAGATCCGGGGGAGAGCATTTTTTTCCAGACGATGAAATCGAGTGAGATGAGTTTTTCCAATGTCCATCCATTCCCCTTTCATGGGGATCTGGAAACTATAGCCGTCAGAAGTTTTTAAGACTTTGCTAGATTTAATTGATTTGGAACCTGAACTGCAACTCAGAAGAGTTAGGACCAATAGAAAAATGAGTTTCATCATTTAAAAAAGTTAACAGATCATCTGGGCTTTGGACAAATAAATGAGTAACTCACCTTATATTGGTCAGTGAACTTGAGATTGAATTGCCCAGCGAATGGAATTAAAACCTCACTTAAATTGTAGAGATTTTAGGTCATCTTAATGTTATGCAAGATGTCTAAGACCTATTTTTCCCCTAAAATTCTCTGCATATGCGCCAAAAAATTATCTTTTATCTCAATGGAAAACGTAAAGAAGCTGGGGCCGAGCAAGCATCCATGATGCTGGCGGATTATCTTCGCTACGATCAATCTTTAACGGGTACAAAAATTGTTTGTGCCGAGGGAGATTGCGGGGCCTGCAGTGTCCTACGCTACTTCCCTCATGTTCCCACTTCAGTGGATGCTCAAAATTATTTAGCGGTGAATTCGTGTATCACAGTTCTGGCCCAACTAGATGGCTCAAGCTTAGTCACAGTGGATGCTCTTAAAAAAAATGAAGAGCTTCATCCCGCTCAGTCGGCCATGGTAAAGTGTCACGGAAGTCAGTGTGGTTTTTGTACACCAGGTTTTGTCATGGCCATTACAGGTATGATGGAAGAAAAAATTTCGAAATCTCAAACCACTCTTACTTCTCAGGAAGCTAAGAACTGCATGACGGGAAACTTGTGCCGCTGCACGGGTTATCAACCCATCATCGATGCGGCCTTAAGTATTGATCTTAAAAATGTTGAAAGTATAAAATCGAGATTCTATTCAGACCATCAGGCACAGGAGCTCAGAGCTGCATTCGCGGAAAGTGTGCATATCGAATCCGAGCACTTTTCTTTTTTTGCTCCAAAGACTCTTAAAGAAGCTCTTCTTTATTTAAAAGCTAATCCTGATGCTAAAATAATGGGAGCTGCTACTGACTTAGGTGTGATTCATAATAAGCGCAAGATCACTTTGACTAAGCTTGTAAGTCTGCACCTAATGAGTGAGCTCTATAGCATTGATGAAAAAGCTGGCATGGTTCAAGTCGGTGCAAGGGTGACCCTGACTGAACTTCGTCATTTTATGAAGGATAAAATTTCTGAGTTTGCTCACTACCTGGATATCTTTGCCTCTCCTCAGATTAAAAATATTGGAACAGTCATTGGCAACATCGCGAATGCATCTCCAATTGGTGATACTCCATCTGCGTTTCTCGCTTTAAATGCCACTGTTTGTGTCTATGGGGACACTGGAGAAAGAGAAGTTGCTCTGAGTGAGTTTTTTCTCGCTTACCGCACGATCAATATTAAGCCAGGGGAGATCATCACCGCAATTAAATTTAAGCTCCCTGAAGTTAACTCCACTTTAAAGCTTTATAAGAACTCTAATCGTAAAGATCTAGATATTTCGGCAGTCAATCTCGCTATCAACGTAGCATGGACTGATCAAACCCAGAAAGAGCTTAAAGAAATTACCATTGCTGCTGGTGGTGTGGCGGCCACTCCTCTTCGCTTAAAGAAGACTGAGACCTTTTTAAAGTCACGCCCTCTAAGTCAGGCCACCATTGATTTGGCCGTCAAAGAATTTCATTCAGAATTTAAACCTTTAAGTGATGTACGGGCCACCAGTGCATATCGCAGAGTTTTGATTGAAAATTATTTTAGAAAATTTTTCACGGATGCAGGAGTAGGCCAATGAGTCTTCCTCACGATAGTGCTCATACACATGTCACTGGCCAAAGTGAGTTCGTAGATGACAGGCCGGCCATGAAAAATGAACTCTTCATGGATGTCTTCTATTCCAGCCGTGCTCACGCTCTTATTAAAAAACTCGATTTCTCCGAAGTGCTTAAGATGCCTGGGGTGGTGGCAGTTTTCACAGGAAAAGATTTTCATCACAATCTTTGGGGAACCATTTTTAAAGATCAGCCCATTTTGGCGGTAGATAAAGTTCAGTACGCTGGTGAAGGCATTGCCTTGATTGTGGCCACCAGTATGGAAGCGGCCCAAAGAGCGAAGTATAAAGTAATTATTGAGTACACTGATCTAGAAGCTGTTCTCTCAATCGATGAGGCCAAAGCTAAAAAATCTTTTATCATGGACTCACGTAAAATTGAGCGTGGTGAAGTGAATTCTTCCATGAAATTGGCCCCTCATAAACTCTCAGGCAAGATTATCATCCAGGGGCACGATCACTTCTATTTAGAAAGTCAGGTCTCTATTGCTTACCCATTAGAAGATGGGCAAATGGAACTTCATTCTTCGAGTCAGCACTCTACTGAAACTCAGCACGTTGTGGCCCACGCTCTAGGTCTTTCTGCTAAAGATGTGGTTTGCATTGTTAAGCGCATGGGTGGAGGATTCGGCGGAAAAGAATCTCAATCTGCTCCTTTTGCTGCCATGGCGGCCCTTGCAGCTCAAAAACTCAACGTACCCATAAGAATATGCCTGACTAAAGACGATGACATGATCATGACGGGAAAACGAAACCCGTTTGAAAATGAGTACGACGTGGGCTTTGATGAGCAAGGTCGCATTCTCTCATTAGATGTACGCCTCTTCTCTGATGCTGGGGCTTACGCAGATCTGTCTACGTCCATTATGGAGCGGGCAATGCTTCATAGTGATGGCTCTTACTTTATTCCTAACATCCGGGTGGTGGGACAAGTTTGTAAAACCAATCACCACTCTCATACTGCATTTCGCGGATTTGGTGGACCCAAAGGTCAGGCCACTGCAGAAAAAATCATTGAAGAGGTTGCTCACTATTTAAAACTTGATCCTCTGGAAGTGAGAAAAATAAATCTCTACTCAGATGAGGGTGGCAGAAACCTCACTCACTACGGGCAACTGGTTAAAAATAACTGCCTGGCCAAAGTCATTCATCAACTCGAGAAAAAATCCAACTATGTAAAACGTAGAGAAGACATCTCAGCGTTTAATAAAACTTCTACTGATTTTGTCAGAGGCATGTCTCTAACTACCGTTAAGTTTGGTATTTCTTTTACTACCCGTTTTTTAAATCAAGGCAACGCCTTAGTGATTGTTCACAATGATGGCTCCCTGCAGATTTCTACGGGTGCCACTGAAATGGGTCAAGGAGTGAATGCTCGTATTTCAACCTTGGTCACCCGTGAACTAGGACTTCCTCGGGATGCGGCCCGTGTGATGCCGACTCGAACTGATAAAAATGCCAACACCTCGCCGACAGCAGCTTCATCAGGTACCGATATCAATGGGGCCGCGGCCCTTCTTGCCACCCGGAAAATAAAAAAACGCTTAAGTGAGCTCGCATATAAACTGCTCGATATCCCTAAAGAAAAATGGGCCTCAAAAACTGCAGGACTGGGCACTCAACCAGAAGTGAAACTAGAGACTCCTAACTTAGATGAGAATGATCCCAACGCTGGGGCCGAGTGGCAAAGTGGCAAGGCAACTTACTTTGAAATGCAATTTGAAGACGGTTGGGTTTTTCATCCAGAGCATCCAACCAAAAAAATTGAATTTAAATACTTAGTCCTTGAAGCTTATCTTAACCGTGTATCCCTAAGTGATTACGCCTTTTATAAAATTCCAGGCATTGAGTTTAATAAGCTTACTGGTCAAGGGGATGCATTCTTGTATTTCACCCAAGGGGCAGCTTGCTCTGAAGTGAGCTTAAATAAACTCACTGGAGAAGTGAAAGTTCTGCGCACTGATATCGTCATGGACCTAGGCCGCCCAATTAATCATGATCTAGACGTGGGTCAAGTTTCTGGAGCTTTCATCCAGGGTCTTGGTTGGGTGACAACAGAAAATCTTTTTTATAACGATCAAGGCCTTCTCCTCTCCCATGCTCCAAGTACTTATAAAATTCCAAATGTTCAAGACACTCCAAGAGAATTTAATATTGAACTCTTAGAAAATGATGAGAACACCAGTAACGTTCAAGGTACCAAGGCCGTAGGTGAACCACCTCTGCTTCTGGCATTGAGTGCCTGGACAGCTGTTAACAATGCTCTCACTTATCTTCCTCGTTATCATAAAACTTATCCAACAATCCGAATCCCCGCCACTAGCGAGAACGTCATGCGCGCCCTTAATCCAGATGCCTTCAGTGTGTGGGAGTCTTAGGTGAATATCTGGGAAGAAGCATCAAGCCTCATGAGTCTGGGAATTTCATTTGTGGTGGTCACCATCACTGGAGTCCGTGGCTCTTCTCCTCAAGATCCTGGGGCGAAGATGCTTGTCACACGCGATGGACTTCATGCAGGAACAGTGGGTGGTGGAAAAGTTGAGCTAGCGGCGATCAAGAAATCTCAAAGCATTTTAGAGAGCAGCTCTCCCCTTCCTCCAGAGTCTGTGACTTGGAATCTTCAAAAAGATATTGGCATGTCTTGCGGTGGTGAAGTGATGTTTTTATTTGAACACTCTCATCAGCAAAATTGGCCTATCGTGATTTTTGGAGCAGGACATGTGGCCCAAGCACTCACCCGAGTCTTAAGTAAACTTAACTGCCAGGTGACTTGTGTGGATCCACGGGTGGAATGGATCTCTAAGCTTGAAGGAGTAAAGGCCATTCATCATCCAGAACCTAAAGAGCTTGTCTCCACGTTTAACCCAAAAAGTTATTTTCTATGCATGACCATGGGTCATTCTTTTGATGTTCCCATTCTTATAGAAATCGCTAAGCACGCTCCCAACTCACCTTATGTAGGAGTCATTGGCAGTGAAGTGAAAGGCATTAAAATCAAAAAAGAATTAAAAGATGCAGATGTGAGTTCAGCTTTTATCGAGAAGCTCAAAGTTCCTATGGGTCACCCAATAGGAACTAATCACCCCTATGAGATTGCTATTAGTATCTCTGCTCAGCTCATTGAGACCCGGGATTCACTCTAGTTCAGAAACTTTTAAAAAATGAGTAGGCCTTAAAGCGATTCATTCCCCCATCAGGCCAGGTCTGAATCTTAATCTGCTCTATGATTTGGTTATTCTCAATTTTAAAATCTCTCTTGCCCCCAGCAAAAGCTTTCACATTCACTTTATCTACAAGACTTATCCATTTACCATCAGACAATCCCAGGACATTAACTTCAAGTGGGTTATTATTCACAAAATAAGTAAAATCCATCTCCAGGCGATGTATAGCAAGTGGAAGAGCTAGACTTAGAACCACTTCTTCAAAATTTCCCGGTTTACGACTTCTGGCCGACTCCATCCCATCAAACATGTTGATGGGTGAAAAAGGTGAGATCACTTGAGAAGCTGGCGAATAATGCTCATTGGTGGCACTGATGATTTTGGCCCCGAAGCTGCTTGAAGCATTATTAAACTCTTCGCCATTTTTTAATACCGAGAGATTCTGTTTAACTTCTTCTAAGGTCACTTCATACTTGATACTCAGTGGTTTTGAAGTTTGAGGGATCTTCTCCTCATAAACAATACTCTTGGCAGATTTTATATCTACAAAACTCGCCTTCTGAGCTTCTGGTAATTCCTGGTAGAGCCCTAAACGAGAAAAACCTCCGTCAGGATACTGGGAGACTCGGATTTGTGAGAAGACTGCTGTCTCTTGAGAAAGTACCAAGCGAATTTCTGAATGCCCTTCAATGGGAGTCTTGGGTAAAACCTCAACCCACTCTTGATCTTTAAGACCCTCAAGACGAATCACAGGTGAATGATTGCCGAAGTGATACTTGGTGGAAAGTAAAACGTAGCGGATTGAACTTGGTTTTTTAAGTTCAAAAGTCAGTGTATCGACACCTTTTAAGTTATGTCTCACAGTTTCCCATGAATCCATGACCTTTCCTTGCTTGCCAAATAATTCTGGATCAAATTTTGGAAGGTGATCACTTAAAAGATTATCTGCCTGAGCGAATTTCTCATCGCTCACAGAGAGAATTCTCCCTCCTGCGCACAGATTATAAAGTGCCAATGGATCTTTGGGGCCTCGGTCTGTGATGGGTTCAGGCCGGGTGGGTGCAAAAGCACTGAAAACCAGATTCTTATAACCGATATTAACAATTTCTTCTTGAGCAATAGTGTCTGCTCTAAATTCAGATTTAAATTTCGATGTATCGACACCCTCAATTTTTAAAACTTGAAGGAGCTCTTGAGTGACTTTTGCATTAAAGAGCACCCCTTTAAGATCAGAGTTACAAAGGACAACAAAGCCTTTACCTGTGTCAGGGCCGTCAATCGTATGAAGGTAGATGCAACGGAAACCATCGTTGGCCCCTTGATGAATGGCAAACTTATTAAGACCTGCTTCACCAACAAATACTCCCAGTCCCATCTTCACACCCATAAAGTTCATGCATCCCTTATCGGTTCCGTGAAGCATCAGGCGGGCGGTGTCGTGAGAAATTCCTCCAGGGCCACAGAGATTTTGATACGCATCTTCAAGTTGCACAAGGAAGTTGGCCATGTCGGTTGCTGTTCCCATAGCACCGGCCGCAAAGGCCGGGAACATTTTACGAGTGCCTTCAATCTCAAACCCTTGGTCATTAAACCCGTGAGCATAATCCACTCCAGGTAAATTCTCCTGACGGAAACTCATATGACTTAAACCAAGTTTTTCAAAAAATGGCTGGGTTAATTCAAAAATAGATTTATTTTCAAGGGACTCAATGAGGTGCTCTAAAACAAGAAACCCACCGCCGGAATATTGGAACACTTCACCAGGGGTATTCACCACAGAAATCGCCGGATAACCGTACTCAGAGTTTCCCTCTAAAAAATCACGCACTGGTGGCATTTTTTTATTGGACGGCACTCCATTTACGTAATGCATGTTGAGGGCCGAATGACTCATGAGGTGCGTGATATGGACTTTGTCACCGCTCGGAATTCTAAAAGTTGATTTAGTTTTAGATAGAAGCTCATTCACTGGCGAGTGAAGTGGTATTTTCTTAGTTTTAAAGTATTCAAGAGCAAAAGCACTGGCCATGGTTTTGCTCAGACTGGCCATTTCAAACCAAGTTCTCTTAGTCGTTTCACCCAAGCTAAGGGTTTGAACCTTCCCATGAGTCATGATAGCAACTTGTGCTGCTTTCACTCCGTGTTTATTCAAAACATTTTCAAGAGTTTGATGAAGAGAATTAATCGGATGAAGCTTCATGCGCTTAATAGCAATCTGGGCAAGTGCATTCTTAGCATTTTCCCATTCTTCTACTTCTGTATTTTCAAAACGATCCTTAAGGCTCTTGAGCATTTCAGTTCCAGATTTTCCTTGAGCTGAAATCAGAAACTTCACTCCGAATTTCTCTAAATATTTTTTTCCCCAGATTCTGAGTTCATCTTTGATAAGCTCATCTTCACCAAAAACTTTTGCCTGTTCACCCAATGCTAGGCGATCCAGAGTCTTTTTACCCTCACCGATATCACCGTGAAAGCTTGCCGCTTCAAGAATGTCTTCTCGGCTAAAGCGTCTTACTACCCGGTCAATATGATCTGGATCAATAACTAAGCAGTGAGACAATTCGGTGGCAAATTTCTGGCTGCCACATTTTTCAAAATAAAAATTAAATCGTTCTACGTCATCTCTGATCGCAAATTTTTGCTCATCAATCTTTAGAACTTCGGCCCATGGATCCTGAGAATTTCTCACTGTCTGGAGTGTGAAAGGGAGAAAGAGCTGAGTGGCAAATTCCACCGGATTTTTATCGGTCATGAGCTTGATCATAAGATTCATGGCCACGGGGTACCACTTCTGGGTTCTCTCATCCCATTTGACCTGAACTATTTTTTTCTCATTAGATTTATCTTTACGGATAAAATGCAATTCCTCGTGAGCAATCCTCAGAAAATCTTCTAGGCTTGTGCGCCCGTGATAAATTTCGTGCCACACTTCCCAGCGAGACCTCTCTGCTGTGGCCAAGTCATCCATCACTCGAACGGCCACATCCCCCACGTGAGCAGGCAAGGCGACACATCCATTACCTGAAAGCCAGTCTGTAATATACTGAAGAGATTGAAAGACGTTATAGCGAATTTCATCGGGGTGATTGTTGGCAATAAAATTAGATTCACGAATATCAGCTACAATAAGCGAGCGCGGATACATGGGATCTTTTTTATCTAGGCCTTTGATGTCAGGACCATGAATAAATCCTAAAACTTCTTGATGGTACTTTTCATTGAGTAAAGATTTAACCAGCTCTTCGAGTTTTGATGAATCTCCACTTTTATGAATATTCCACGCTTCCACTAAGGCCAAACCAAGTCTCACAAAATCTGGATGGGCCACCCAGAATCCAGTAAGGTCACGCTTAAACTGAGTGACCACGTCCCTAATATAACCCTTGATGGTAACTTGAAATGAATCGGACTTAAGATCGTTGTTGTTAGGAAGAATTCCATACATTCCTCCAACCTTCACACCTCCGCGAGAGCCCACAACTTCGGCCAGAAGATCATGTGACGCCTTGATGTACTTAATCACAATATCTGGATCGGCTTTCACTGGAATGCGGTAGTGAGAGTCTTCTTTAAAGAGTCTGGCGGTACTGGCCAGATAGTCATGCCACCCTAGAGAAGCACCCACAAAATAAGGATAGAGCTCATCCATGATTTCATGCACACGGAATACGGCCCGAGGATTTTCAAGCACGATCATTAAGCGGATGGATCCGATCTGATACTCAGGATGAAACCTTTTAATCATGGTCTCCGCGGTTTCCATCACTATGCGGATATAGCGTGCCTCTTCTTCGTTTTCAAGTTTCGGAACATAAAAGCACAGGGCCTTTTTATTGTGCCAATTTTTAAACAAATGAAGGGCGAAGTCATATAAGTGAAGTGGGAGTGCTTCATTTTTACAAAAAAGAAAGTAACAAGGAAGTGCGAGCCCAGGAAAACGTTTGATGGGAAGTGAGAGATGATCTTTTTCAAGTTCATACTTTTTGGTCTCTGTTAGACTGATCGTTCCATCTAAGCACGCAGTTAAATTTTCTCCAGCAGAGATAAGATCTTCACGCAGAGGAGTTTTTGAGTCTTCATCGTCGGCCCCCCATTTGGGAAGCTGGGTTTGAATATCAAGAAGCTCTTGAACAATTTTAGGTTCATCCTTGAGTTTGCGATGATAGGCATTCATGGCATTAATGGAGAGCTTGGCATTATCCGGAGGCCCAAAGAGGGTCACATGATTTCCCTGAAGAAACTCAGGAATAGGAGCAATTCTTTTTTCTGGTTTAGGATCAGCGTATGTGGCCGAGCGTGGCCCCATGACAATTCGTCCTTCCCCATCTTCTAGGCCAAAGATGGTTTTATAATCAGGACTTAAAAAATCTCGTTTCAAATCTTTATTGAATGTTGCCATGGCCCGAGTTCGTTCATCGATAAACTTCCGGTCTCTCACTCTGCGATTTAAAACCAGTTGCAATTCTTTTTTAGTGAGCTCGTAGAGATCACACAAAAACTTCATGGACTCTTTATTCTCAAGACCACCACTCGCACCCACTTGCATGAGCTCTGGTACGCCAGGAAAAGGAATGGCCGACTTTAAAATATGGTCTTTAAATTTTGGAGAAAGAAAATCTTCGTACATTATCAAGAGCCTCGGTAAGTAGAATAACCGTAAGGATTAAGCAGAAGTGGCACATGGTACTTACGATTGGTATTGGTGATTTTAAACACCACAGGAGTGTTGAGAAAAAAGCTCTCCTCCCCTTTAAAATATTCTTCGATATGAAAAGTTAAGCGATACACCCCTGCTTCTGGGGGACAGCTATAAACAATGCGACCGTCGGAATTGGTTTTGTCTGATCCAATTTCTTTCCATGAATCCTGAGTTTGCTTCTCTAAGGTCACGCGCACGTGAGCGGCAGGAACACCTTTGGTGGTATCAAGAATGTGAGTGCTAATCATAGTGCCTCTTTAAAAGTGAAGATGAGATCAGTGAGAGGTTTATCAGAAATTGTTATGGTTTGAGTTTGAGTTCCAAATACTTCATGCCAGGCCTCTATGGTATAGGTGCCAGGAGGAAGTGGAGGAATTGCAAACTGGCCTGTCTTACTGGTGATGGCATAGAAAGGATGATCCATAATCGCAATGTAAGCTCCCATCCACGGATGAACTGAGCATTTGGCCTGAAGAAAAATTTCTGGCTTATTAAAAACCTTGGTCACTCTTTGATCTTTCTTTGGCATGGCCAGGTTAAATTTCTGGTTCACATTCGTCACGGCTTTCACATTATGAAAAATGCTATCTGAGTTTACAAAAGTCACTTTTTGTCCCACTCGTGCCGCCACCATGCGCGGATGATACTTACATCCCTTCTGATCAAGAATCACTTCTTCTTGAGGAACTGCAAGATTACTGGCAGGAGCATTTGTAATTGTCACAAGAACATTTTGCAGAGATCCTTCATGAGTTAAAACTTCATCCGAAGTAATCTCTTCTCCATTCTTTGAACCACAACCAGAAGGCATAGTGAGCTTTTTATTTTTGGGTGGAGTACCTTCAAATAAAATCATTCCAGAAACTGGATACTTTAATCCTGAATCAACAGTCGCTGGTTGAGCCGGTGTCTCTAGATTGAGAGATTGAGCTTCATTTCTTGAACTCTCAACATGCGCATGAGTATGGTCTTCACTAGGAGTGGAAGATTCACCACTGAATACAATCACTGCTGCAATCAAGGCTATCCCTGCAATCCCAAAACTCATAGAGCGTTTTGGATTTTTTAAACGAACAATAAAATACTCACGAATGGCCGCTCCTCCTGCACTAATCAAAAGCAAGATGAGCCAATTAAAATCATGTCCATAGGTCGAAGGAAAATGATTACTGAGCATGACAAAGATCACTGGCAAAGTGAGGTAGGTATTATGAGTGGATCTATTTTTTGCATTCTTCGGCCAGTCAGGGTGAACTGGCTCACCTTTTTTGGCCGCCTCCACCATCTTAATCTGACGGGGAATAATCCTCATGAAAACATTGGCCGTCATCCATGTGCCCATCATGCCACCAATGTGCATGTAGGCCGCCCTGCCACTTAAAGTGTGACATAAAAAATAAGACATTCCCGCAAGCCACAAGATGGTGAGAATGTGTCCCACCAGAGGTTGCTCTTTGGTGAGTTTTCTCTCCCACAAAAAATCATAAAAATACCAGGAACCTAAAAGGGAGAAGAGCCCAATACCAATGCCTTGGTAGTGAGTTATATTTGAAACTGATGAATCCAGAAGGAAAGTTCCATCACCCCAATAAAAAATAAGTGTCATGAGCATCATGCCTGAGAGCCAGGTCCAATAAGACTCCCATTTAAACCAATGAAGTTTTTCCGGAACTTTGGTGGGACCCATCTGAAGTTTTTCTACGTGATAAAATCCACCGCCGTGAACCATCCACAAGTCACCTACGTGACCGGGCCGTTTGGATTCAGCATTGAATTCAAAACTTCGATCGAGCCACATGAAAAAAATGGATGTTCCAATCCAAGTTACTGCCACAGTAATATGGAGCCATCTTACTAAGAGTAAAATCCAGTCAAAGATGTCTTGATTCACGAAGTCATTCTCCTTGAGCAAATAAGGAGAATATTAAACCGAAATCCCTTCGTAATAACAAGGCTTTAATGATGTTTCACTGTTGAAAAAACAAGAAGTTGAGATCTTTATTTTGGCCAAAAAGCATCACAACTTATTGAACTACTGGAATGAGGTCAAGAGTAAGCTTTTGAGCAGACGCATCCTGACACAAAAATGCCAAAGAACTATTTGTGGTATTGCTTACTACACCCACATAAGAACAGTTTTCAGGTCGCATAAAAGACCACTTTGCACTTGTCTGGGGCTTGCCCTCTTTCCAGAAGATAAGTTTAAAAAGACCTGCTGAAGTATGATCTTGATTGGATAGAATAGCAGGAAAACTTGTCCCATTTTGGCGCAAGATAAGAGCTTCATAAGTTTGGGCCAGAAGATCTTTATGGAAAATGTTTTGATCCACATTAAAAGAGTTCACCTGACCTTGGCCCATAAACTGAATTGATGATTCAGACATAAACACATCAAGCACTTCACCGTTTACATTGAAATGGTGATAGAAAGCTTCACTCAAGATATTGTCTTCACTTTCTGAATCAAGCTCAACAATGTCGTTTTCAGTTGTCGAATATCTCTGAACTGATTTCTTATCAAGAAATTGGAAGAAAAGCCCTTTTTCCTGGATGCGGTTCTGCTCAACATAAGTGCCCATGGCATACTGAGTTCTAGCATTGAGGCCCGAGCTTAAAAGACGCTTCACCGAATGAATTGTAGGATTTAAATTCATTGAAATCTCAAAGGCCGCATTTCCTGCTTTCGCGAAAAGTAGAATGTTTTGGTCATGTTCTGTTGCCTTACTCAAAAACTTAACTTCAAGACGTGCTTCCCAGTTAAGATTAAGGGAGCGGTAAAGCTGCTCATAAAGAGTGTTAGTCATAAGGGACTGAATACTAAACTCGTGAGTTTCAAAATTAGGAATAAACTTAATGAGCTCCATGTTCTTAAACTGAGAAAGGTTAAGATCACGAAGGTTGGCCTCCATATCATTGCTGGCAGCAGGCTTAATACGACTTAAAGTCGCGACGGGAACAAACTGAGACAAACCTGAATCCCAAACAAGATTAATATTCCCTAGGTTTAACTCTCTGGCATGCTCTTTAAATTGAACAAGCTTTGATTCTGAAGAATCCAGATAAATAATCCCTAACTGCGGACGATTTCTTTCAGCATAAGCAGCGATCAAAAGGTAGCGAACTTCACGATGAGGTGTGATCAATTTTTCTAATTTAAATTCACTCACTTCCACCGGAAGATCGAAACTTAAAGTCTCTACCGAACTTGAGAGATTTTTAAGAATGGTAATTTTCTTTTTAGAAGCATCCAGGAAGTAGAACTCTGAAGCTTGGTTTTTAGTAAGAGTCTTCATCTGATTCATAAGAGTGCCATTGGCAATTTTTTTAAGTTTGATCTGATCAAATCTTTCAGAAATATCAATTTGGCGCTTAGTGAGGGAAGAATAGTTTTGAGTTAGGATCACATCTTTTTTGAAGTTTCTCTTAATACCGTCAATGGTGATTTCAACATTTAAAACAAAGTGATCAGGAGCAGAAGCAGATACTTCCACATCACTCAAGACTGATCTTCTCTCAGAAGGGTTCATACTCTCAACTGAGAAGTCTTTAGTTAAAATACTAACTTCTGGACTATTAGAGGAGAGCTTAATAGAGACCAGGGATGATTTTGCCCAAAGGTTTTTAACAATCAAAGGGAGCCTAATCTTATTATTTTGAACGGCAAAGGAGTTGATATTTTTAAATTCGGGAACCACAAGTGCTACAGGGGCAGCTGTTAATGAAGCTTCAAGATTGGCCTGACCAAATAATGAGTGAGAAGAGCGAGCTGTTCTTGCTCCCAGGTAAAGGCGAGCTTTGACTTCATCGCTATTGCCATTTGTAAGCTTCTTAATGATACCCACAAGTGAGCTCACCATAATTGTTGACTGACTTGTTCCTGATAGGGCTTCAAAACCTTGCTCTTGAAAAAACTGACTACGAAAAGCAAGAGGGTAAGTTGAGATAATTGAAACTGCTGGAGCAGTAACGTCCACATGCCCACCATAACTTCCGTCAGTATAGCTTGAGCCACTTGGAGTTGTGCCACCCACGCAAATAACACCTGAAATGTTACAAGGTGGTTGAGTATTAATATTCTTGTTATTACCGGCCGCGGCCACCACAAGAACACCGCTGCTTACTGCACTTCGAATGGAAGTCAAAAGAGCTTCCGTAACAAAGTTATTAGTGATCCCAATACTCAAATTGATCACATCTACTCGGCGAGACAAAGCGTAGTTAATTCCTTTAATGATGGCTTGAGTAAATTCGGCAGAAACTTGGTTGGTGACAACTTTAATCGGAAGAATTTTGATTTTATCTGAAATGCCTTCGGCCCCAACACTATCATTTTTTGCACTGGCAATTCCCGCCAAATGAGTTCCGTGTCCCATATTATCAAAGAAGAGCGAAGCTTGATTTTTAACATAGTCATATCCGTAGCAATCATCAATCACACCATTAGCATCATCATCCACCCCAGGGCGACCTGAACTATGGGTTACAGCTGGTAAACTTGGATATAAAGA
>CAMDDI010000007.1 GCA_945890905.1 Bacteriovorax stolpii | reverse complement strand
AGTCTTAAGGCCCACTTGTCGCAGAGTAATTCAGCGCCCAGATCAATGGTATTATTTAAGCTTGAATGGTTTTCATCTGGATAATAAAAAGTCGAAGTGGACGTTCCGTTCTTCATTTTTACTTTCCCGCCTCGCCCATGCTGATTCATCCACATAAGACTTGAACCTAAGCGAAGTCTTAACCAATCAAGAGGATCGTAGGAAAAATCACCTCGAAGCATGAGGGTATTCTTAATGATTTGCAAATCCCCTTGAGTCTTAGGTAGGACCCAGTTGATTTCTGGAATAAATCGCCAGCCCACTTCCATAGGGAAGACGGCACCAAAGCCCAAAGTCGGTGCAAAATCAAATTTACGCAGTCCGCCCGAAGTGTCTTTTTGGATTCCATTATAAAATTCAGTGAAAGATCCACCATTAAATAAGATGGATTCCACTATAATAGGGCCCTCATCCTGGGCGCGAGCGGGTGCGACAAGGCCTGCAAGAAGGTAAAAGCTAAATAAGAATCTGAACATCCCTTATGACTACCAAATTTCCGATGCAATCGCTATCATAGACCAAAGATATTTTCGCGGAGAAATATAATGTTTGAGAATTTTAAAGTTCCAAAAGAATTAGTTCCTAGTGATCCACGCTTTGGCGTCGGTCCATCTCTTATTCCGGTTGAAGCTTTAGAGAGTTTGGCCAAAACAGGAACTTCTCTTTTAGGAACTAGCCATAGAAAAGATGCTGTTAGAAATGTTGTGAAGGAACTTCAAGAAGGTTTTAAGAAATACTTTAATCTTCCTGCTGGATACGAAGTCGTTCTAGGTAATGGTGGGGCCACCATGTTGTGGGATATGATTGGTCTTGGCCTGGTTGAAAAGTCGTCTTTGCATTTTGTGACAGGTGAGTTTTCAGAAAAATGGTATAAGGCCCATAAACAGATTCCTTGGATCAGTGCGCGTGAAATCAAGGTTGAAGCGGGTCATGGTTTAAATCCTAGGGAAGAACCAGGCTACGATTTTATTTGCTGCACACTGAATGAAACTTCTACTGGGGTGATGCTTTCAGACATTCCTAAACTTGGAGGACAAAACATTTTGATGGCAGTTGATGCCACCTCAGGTGCGGGTCAGATCAAAGTAGATTTTAATAATGTGGATGTTTATTATTTTTCTCCTCAGAAAGTGTTCGCTTCTGAGGGCGGATTCTATGTAGCAATTTTGTCTCCAAAGGCAATTGAGCGCGCACTTCGATTAGGAAAAGATTCCTCACGCTATAGTCCCGAGTGCATGAAATGGTCTCACGCCATTGAAAATTCACGATTGAATCAAACTTATAATACTCCGGCCATTGCCACAATTTTCCTGATGAACGAGCAAGTCAAACTCATGAACAAATTAGGTGAAGATAAGGTGATTGAGGAAGCCAAGAAAAAAGCGGCTCTCATTTACGGATGGGCCAAGTCTAAGCCTTATCTGCATGCTTATATCTCGGAAGATAAATTTCGCTCCCATGCCGTAGCTACTATTGATGTAGATGATAAATTTAGAGTAGAAGATCTTACTAAAGTCTTACGGGCGCAAAATGTGGCCATTTATATTGTTGCTTATCGAAGACTCAATCGTAACCAATTCCGTATCGCACTTTTTCATAATGTGAGTTATGAAAATCTCGAAAAACTTACCAGACTTATCAGCCTTGCTATCGAATCTGAAAAATAATTTCTTTTTTCTGCAGCGAGCACTTACATCTAAAGTGTTCGCACAAAATTAAACACCACACCATCTTAAGATTGGAAAACATTTTACAACAAGTTGAACACCTGTTGTTAATTTCACTTCGGAGTCACTTTGGCATCTTGAGCAAAACGATGTAACAAGTTATAAATCAAGAGCTTTGTTTCAAATAACCCAAGGATGAATGAATGAAAAAGTTTTTGACTCTCGCACTTGTTTTGGTAACAGGAAGTGCATTTGCCGAGAAATTTGGTGGATCTAACAGTCCTTTTAATTTCAATAAAGTCATTGGTACAACCATGGTGACTACCTTGAATGCTCTTCCAGGAGTGGGAAGACTCAATGATGATCGCCTCGGTTGGTCAGAAACTTATTGGCCGTCCAATAAAGGTGGAATTGCTTACCGCTGGAATTCACCTAATCCTCAACCTTTCAAATACAAATTCAATACTCTTGCTGAGCTTCGTAATATGAACCTCACTCAACTCTCGGAACTCTCGCCGTCTGAGCTCTATGATATTTCTCAAGGTGATTACAACTATACATTAACTAAAAAAGTTTTAAGTCTATTTAATCCTAGAGATTTATGGTGGGAAGGAATCTGTCACGGCTGGGCCCCAGCGGCGATCAATTTCCCAGAACCAAATCAAGTTGTGATTCAAAACCGCGATGGAATCAAAGTACCTTTCGGTTCATCAGATGTGAAAGGTCTTCTCGCAATGTATGATGCTTATAATTACGACCGCTCATCATATGCTTCAGTGGGCATGCGTTGTGCTGCTCAAGGAAAAGTTCCCGGAGAAGGGGACGAGCGTGACGCTAACACGAATCCACCTCCAGCAGATCAGGCAAACTCCCCAGTTTGTCGTGATATGAATCCTGGTTCATTTCATATTATTCTCACGAATATGATAGGTATTCACTCAAAAGGATTTGTAGCAGATATTGACCGCTTCAATGATGTCTGGAATCAACCGGTAACTAGTTTCAACACACGTGTCATTTCAGAAGAGCCACTTAATAGTGACGATCACATGATGGGCATCGAAAGAAGAGTGAGAGTCGCAACAACTATGACTTATGGCGAAGAATTAAAATTCTACACTCCTGAATTAGCAGCTCAAGGTCATTTAAATTTCGTGTCAAAACTTCCAGTAACAATGACTCCTCATCAAAAGTTTTTATCAAAAGCTTATGTCTATGTTCTAGAACTTGATATGGCAGGAAATATTGTTGGGGGAGAGTGGATCACTGAAACCCGTCCAGATTTTGTTTGGACCATTGGACGTGAGCCACGATTTAGAAATGCTCCTCTTCCACTTGCGGGATTGAATGCGATTTATCGCCCAATAAAAAGATAAGCATTACATATTCACATTTTTTTAACGGAGTAAAAAACATGCTGAAAACTTTATGGATATCTTTTTTCTTCATAGCAAATTTGGCGATGGCAGAGGTCATCTCAGGCCGAATCGTGGATGTAGAATCTTCGCTTCTTAAATTAGATACAGGCCGTGTGGTATTTCTGAAAGGGGATACCTTCAAGGCCGAACTAGAAGCTGCTCGAGGGGCAACTGTAGAGTTAAATGTCGGTAGTACTAATTCTCTTGAATCTGTCTTCAAAATCAACCAAGTGGCTGCAGAAAACTTTACACCCAGTTTAGTCATTGCAGAAAAGCCTGCTTTTGAGCCAACTGTCATCAGCCAAGCAGCAGCAAAGGTTATGTTTAACCGTCTTAATCCAAAATTTAAAAGAATTTCTGAATGCTCGGACCGTGCACATGTTTGGTCATACGATGAGTTCAAAAATAATGGAATTAAAACTCAAAAAGTTTTTACCTTCTTTACTGCTTCATACATTACTCGCAACCGCTTTAAGTGGTGGTTCCATGTGGCCCCATTAGTCTCTGTGGCCGAAAGTGATGGAAGCGTTGGTCAACGTGTGCTTGATTACCGCTACACTGATCGTCCGGTCCCAATCAAAACTTGGACTGATCTTTTAGTGTATTCAAAACGTGCCTGCAAGATGACCGACAAATTTTCAGAATATGATGTGAATCCTCAGACCGAAGATTGCTACATGATGATCGATAGCATGTACTACCACTCACCTGAAGAACTCGCGGATATGGAAAATCAGATTTATCGCTCAGGTTTTAATGATTTTGAAGTGAGTGGAATTCGTGGCCGGGCCTTTAGGAAAGGAAATTTATGAGATTAATATTTTTGCTCATTCTTCTTAGTGTCCTTTCATGCGGCAATAGTTCTAGTGGTGGTAGTCATTCAAGTATTGAAAAACAGCAAGAAGAACAAATCACACCATCTGGAGATAAAACTTATCTCGCAACTCTTCGTCCTTTGAATAATACTGTTTCAGGTTTTATTCCAAGTGGTCAGACCGAAGTGAGATATATTGGACAAATCATTCAGGTTAAAACTCAACTTGAAGATGATGCTTCAGTTGTTCACATTCAAAATCTTCACAACGGCTCTGCTTGTCCTACTATGAGTGACGATACAAACGGAGACGGCTACATTGATGAAGTGGAAATGCTAGAATCTACTCAAGATATTCTGTTCCCAATGGATTCAAATCTTTCATCTCTCACTGAAGGAAATTTCCTGCGTGGTGGACCATTCATTTACAGCAACTCAGTGAAGTATTCAGTGCTGATGAATGAATTGCAAAAAGATTCTTTGAACCTTGAAGGCAGAGTTGTGGTGGTTCATGGGGTTTATGCTTCGGCCAATTTACCTTCTACAGTGGCCACAACTAACGGTCGGGCCATTAACCTCTCTCTGCCCATGGCGTGTGGAGTTCTTCACTTAAGTCCTTGAATCTAAGTATGAGACTAAAGTTGTCAGGTATTTTTCCGATGAGGGTCTATGGACAAATCCATGGGCCCTCTTCTAATTTTAAGCCTAATTTTTTTCACCTCTTGTGGTTTTGAACTGCAGAAGGGAAAAACAGTTTACGGTAAAATATCTGAAGCAGATTTAATCTCCCAAAAAGGGGAGCCTACTTCAATTGAAAAGCTTGATGGAAATCGAGGAGAAATTCTCATCTATCCGGAACAAGAAAAATATCAAGTCACTAATGACGTTGTGGTGAGTTCTTTTAAAAATCCCCAGGCGGATGAAAAAAATCTTCTTTTCTGGAAGCATCAATTCAAAGACTGCGAATCCACTGAGCGCAAACTTCCCCAATCTGGACATGAGGGTCAGGAAATCGAATTGCAATGTAGGGCGCAGGGGATAAGTGTTATTTATATTGAAGGCTCAAATACAATACTCAGGGTGATCGAATATGCTAAAGAATAAGTATATTCTCTTCATTTTTCTCGTTCTTTTCTTCTCCTGTCAGACTGAGAAAAGTCACGAAACTTTGCTTTCAAAATGGAAACCCTCAACAGTAGTTTCTTTAGAAAGAAAACTTGCCAGCTTGGCCCCCCAGAATTGTCTCAAAGATACTTTCAATGTGGATACTCTAAAGGCCCAAATCAAAGAGCTTGAGAGTCAGTATCCAAAATCTGGCAATGCAACTGGTAAATGGCAGCATTTAGATTTAGCTTCACTTCCCTTGGCCCAGCAGAGTTTTCTCTCCAAATATGGAACCCGCTTAGGAAATTTTAATTTCTCAAGCTGTGGGGATGTTCCCTGTCTGTTTAATAAAATTTATGGAAAAGAAAATCATGTCGCGGGCTTTGTTCATTATATTTGGTACCTAAAATTTGGCCACCTCTTAGTTGCAGATAATAAATTACCGGTTCAAAATTCACCTAACCCCGGTGAATATCAAGGTAAGAAAATTAGTTTTGATAAGTATCTCTACAGTGATCAAGAACTTTATGGATTTTGGCGCCTCTCACTTATGCTTAAAGAGCCTTATACAAATTTGCGGGATCTCAAAGAAATTCATCGTGTTCCACGCGGAGAACTCATCGAAAATGTACCGAACGACACTTGTGGTCTGGCCTATACAGCGGGTTGGATTGTTCTCTCTGATTTGTGCTTAGTTTTTGGAAGACATCCGGATCAAGGCCATTTCTACATTGCGGTTACTCATGAGCTAGATCATCACATCGACTATGCAGAAGGGAAAAAAATATCGAAATTATATCGCTCTCATGAAAATGACTATCTTGCCCTATCTGGCTTTCGCCGAGAAGAATCCACAGATGCGTCCAATGTAGTCATCAGAAAATGGATTCCACTACCTGGAGTGCAGCGGGTCACAGAGTACGCAGGTTTATCACCTCAGGAAAACTTCGCTGAAACTCTGGCGCACTTTAGACTTGATGGGGAAAGGACAAAGCCCAAGATCTCAAGTGAGCATCTGCATTTTGTATCTAACGGATACTTTCAAGATCGTCTTTTTGATACATCATCATTCTTTAAATCTTGGTTGGGAAAATCCTCCATTGAAGTTTTGAGATCTACTTTGAGTTCCGTCAGTGAATGTTCTGAAGCTCCCGGTTTAAGTCGAGCTGATTATTTTGAACCCGAAGATCTCTCAATCTCTCTCTCTCGCCCCATGGTGAATTGTCTTGCTAGAAAAGCTCAGGATCTATCTCTATTGATAAAGTCCCAAACTCTTTTAAGAGAGCCTGAATCTTGCTCTCTACTGGCCAGTTCTTTTGAACGCCCACTTTGGGATGCGGCCGTGAAAGAAAAAATTATAGAGGCTTTAGATTTTAGTCTTGAAGCCTTAAAAAGCGATGCTGAATACTTTGACAAGATAAAGCTCTTTAATGCTTTTTTAAACGATAGCGAAATATCAAATAATAAATTCCTTCAATGCTTTACGAATACTGATCAGAAAGGCTGCTTTGATTTGGGAATTAAGCAAATAGTGGAAGAGAAATTGGGTGAATTGAGATTCAATGAGGCCCAAAGGGCGCAGCTGGCCAATCTCTATTACAGTCTCTATAACTTTGAGTCAGTACAAAAAGAAGTTACTGATTTTTACCGCATACTGGTTGAATCAAATCAAGAACGCGTGGATGAAAGCGTAAAAGTATTTTGGGAAAGTTGTAAGGCTATCTCTCCAAATGATGAATTGCCTCCATCTGGTAATAGTTTTACCCTCAGAAATGGTTATATGGTGAGCTCAATTTATAATTGCTTGAATGAGAATTATCTTCAGAAAGTTCAAGACTTAAGTCACTCACTGGATTTTAATGGAGAGCAAATTGATGATGAATTTGAAAAGAATATGGTCTTAAGAGAAGTTAGACAGGTATTTCAATATAAACTTCAAGATCTTCACCTACAAGAATCAATTCTTGAAAAACAGGCAGCATTAATCTTAGTCAGAGGAGATCATAGTGCTATCCGTACTCGATTGCTTCAAGATCTCACTTGGATTAATCCTGCGCAGATTGCTCCCAGTTGTCGAGAAGCAGCTCTTAGGATAATTAATTTCACACCAATCTATCATTTGAAAAAAGATCTCTTTAGAGAATTTATTACTTCAGAGATCTGTTTTAATATATCTACGACTCCTGAATTTTTAAGATGGCTAAATGCTTCAAAGGAAGTATTCACTCAAAGAATTTATGATAGTTTAGATACTTCCATCCTTGCCCGGGCCCAAAGACTCAAAGCTGATTGTACAGTTCTCTATCCCCAAGGTAACCGTGTTACAGAAATATATCAAAGTTTTCAACGTAACCGTTGTGTCAAACAAGATTGGTCAAAAGGTGAAGAGGAAGCCGCATTTGAGATATCTCAAAATGATATGGCCTTCAGACTCCAGCTCACATATGAAAAATTGCTTGAAAGGGCCGCGGCAAGAAGAGCGGCCCTTCAGAGAAGATTTTTTTAGTCTTTTTTGTATCCATCAAGAAATGACTTTTTAAATTCTAAGTATCGATCTTCAAGGATGGCCTCACGGGCCCGGGTGGCCATGGATTTATAGAAAGAAATGTTGTGAGCAGTGGCCAAAATTTGACCTAAGATTTCATTTGAATCAAATAGATGTTTTATATAGGCACGAGTGAAATTTGTATTCACGTAATCTTTAAGATTGGGCTCAATGGGGAAAAAATCACGGCGATAATTTTTATGCTCAATGCGAATTTTTCCACGGTTAGTGAACAGAGTTCCTCCACGTCCAAATTTTGTGGGAATGATACAGTCACTCATATCCACACCATGCTCCCAGATCATTAAAAGATCTTCTGGCATTCCCACACCCATGACATAACGTGGCTTATCTTTAGGCATGAGAGGAGCGGAGAACTTCACCACTTTCTCCATGTGTTCAGGGCCTTCACCAACGGAAACTCCACCAATGGCGTAACCAGGAAGATTTCTCTTCACCACTTCTTCCATGCAGATTTCGCGGTACTTATCGTAAACTCCACCTTGAACGATTCCGAATAGAGCTTGCTTAGGATTAGTCCATGCATTCACACAGCGATCAAGCCAGCGGTGCGTGCGCTCAATGGAATTGGCCACGTAGGCTTCAGTGGCCGGATAAGGAATACATTCATCAAATGCCATCATGATATCTGAACCTAAATTCTGTTGAACTTGAATTGAAATTTCGGGAGTCAGAAGAACGTTCTCACCTTTGGCCCCTTTAAAGTTAGCACCCTCTTCAGTGATGGAATTTTTCTGAAGAGAAAAAACTTGGAAGCCACCTGAGTCTGTGAGGATTGGACGATCCCAGCCCATAAATTTATGAAGGCCCCCGGCCTTGGCAATGAGCTCTGATCCTGGAGTGAGATGCAAATGATAGGTGTTCGAGAGAAGAATCTGGATACTCATATCCACAAGCTCTTTAGGCTGAAGGGCCTTAATCGCTCCGTGAGTACCAACGGGCATGAATACTGGAGTTTCAATATCACCGTGAGGAGTGTGAATAATTCCAGCACGGGCACCGCAATGCTTGTCCACGTGTTGGAGAGTGAATTTAAAATGTTGATTAACTTCAGAACGTACGTCTGTACTCATAATTGAACTACCTTTGGCATAAAGTTTTTTCCAGAGGACAAGGCCCCGGCATTTCCAGTAAAGGATTTTCTATGGGCCGACCCTACCAAATCCTCTTACCTTTGTTGAGTCTTTTTCTGACTCGGGTAGATCTTACAGACCTTTATCCGCTTGAATATGAAGCGAAACTTCTCAAAGTTGTGGATGGGGACACTCTTCACTTAAAATATGGAAATCAAGTTCTCAAACTTCGACTCTCAAAACTTGATTCACCGGAAAAAGGTCAGCCCTTTTATCAAGGAGGAGATGCGGGAGCTGTGGCCCTTCAATGCGCTCAAAAAGTCCTAAAGGAATTTAAGCATCCCATTCTCCAAATTGAAAAGCAGGACATTTATGGCCGACTTTTGGGAGATATTAAAGGGGTCAGTTTAAAGCTAATTCAAAATGGATGTGCAGGCCTTTATCCCTACGCCATTTTTCATTCAAAGCATGAGAAAAGTGTTTATCTTCAGGCCTATGCTGAGGCCAGGACTCATCGTAGAGGTTTATGGAACGGGAGTGGTTATCAATTACCTAAGAATTGGCGAAAATTAAAGAACCACTTTAAAAAGCAAATCGCAATCCGGCAGTAGCGGCGATCAAATTATTTCCCAGACCTTTATCGGCCTGAACAAAAATGCGAGTCCAAGGAAGATTGAATTGCAGACCAGCGAGGGCCCGGAAAGTGAAGGGAGTAACACTGCCTTTGCCATTGATGTTTGCCGTGGGTTGAACTTTAATATCTGGGTTACCGGCACCGGTACAAGTGGCCCCGGCTGAACAAGAAACAGTGGATTCATTGGCGTTCACAGATCCTTTACCTTTGGCCTGACCGAAGTTGATGTCAGCACCTAGCCCAGTATAAAAACTTAAAAAATACAAAAGTTGAAAATCTGTGGAGAGCGCCAGGGGGATCGAGTGAGTGGCCGAAGTAATGGTAGCAACTGGAGATCCAGTAATTGTTCCAGTGATAGTGGCACCACCACTTGTTGTATTGACCGCTTGGTTAATTTTTGATTTAAAAGTGATCTCAGTTTTATTGTACTCATAGCCGAAGTGAAACTTTACACCACCCCAACCAAAAAGTTTTGAATCATTGCCCTTAATCCAGTCATAGCGAAAGTGAGTACCCATGGCATTCATCTTGGCATCAATTGAAGATTTTTTATCAGGCTTATCATTTAAAACATGATTGTAGTTATAGCCAGCATAGTTCACATACATATTTAAGCGGTCAGTATCCATACCAAGAATTCTCTCAGCATCCAGAAACCCTAAATTTGCACCGATGATTAATCCCGGGGCCACACCCACACCCGAGATATCACCTTGTGTGGTTTTATCTTTGGTAAGATCCGCTCCAACACCCACCCCAGCACCGATGAGCACCACATTCATTTTTGAGGCGTAATCAGTTCCAATCCCTTTTCCTGCCATCACTGATGAGTTGGCCATACCCTGCATGAGCCGGTCAGGGGATGCACTTGGAAGGTCTTGATTGACCTCATCTTGCACTTTGATAATCTCAGTATCAATCAAAGCTTTGAGAATAGGATCTGCATCCGCGCCATCATAGTCTGTGATGTTGATTTTAAAGATCTGGGCACTAGAATCTACTGAGTAGAGGGATAAACTGAGAATACAGATGAGTTGTAAGAGTTTATTCATAGGATCATTCTAGCGATTTTCCCTCTGGAGCGGAATTCTAGAATTTTTTACCCTACAGACTGACAAAGCCTCAAGTACCGTGATAAATGCTTCCGATTCACAATATAATGAGGGACCTATGGCTTTTTTAGCTGCTGACTTACATCCTGGACTTGAAGGCTTCTTTAAAGAGAAAGGTCTCAAAACTGCAACTCTCGTCCAAAAACGAGTGATTCCTGAGATCCTCAATCGGAAATCTGTGATCGTTTTGTCGGAGACTGGCTCTGGGAAAACTCTCTCTTATGCTCTTCCGATTATGAGCAAGATTAAGCAAAAAGAAGATCAGGGAGCCAAAAATACTCTCAAGGCCGCTCCTTACGCTTTGATTGTGGCCCCAACAAGGGAGCTTGCGACTCAGATTCACGGAGTTTTCAAAGGCATCTCTCACCACTTGAAAGTGCGTGTGCGTGATATTACCGGTGGCGATACTTCTGCAAAAATGAAATCAGTGGCCAGTGCTCCTTATGAGATTTTGATTGCCACTCCTTCCCGGATTAAATCGGCCATTCAGAAAAAAGAATTAAATTTCAATCAACTTCAGTATGTGATTTTTGATGAAGCCGATCAGCTCTTCGATATGGGATTTAAGCGCGATCTTGATTTTATGATCGAGTACTTTGATAAAAACCAAACTACTTTTGGATTTATTACCGCTACACTTTCAACTGAAGCTGAAGATTACATTCTTGAAAAATTTGTCGATGTGGATTTCACAAAAATTGCCTCAGACCTCTCCCACGTTCCTCAAACACGTATTGAAACTTATAATGTTAAAGTGACTTCAGAAGAAAAAGATATGGTCGTGAGAATGTTTCTTGAGAAACAAGCTCAAGGTCGAGGCATTATTTTTACCAATCAAAAAAATCAAGCCGAAGATCTTTTCAAATTTCTCACTGAAAAAATGCCTAAGCTTCGTACCAAACTTCTTCATGGAGACTTAGAGATCAAGGACCGTGAGGCCAATATTAAAGCTTTCATTGAAGGCAAGGCCCAAGTTCTTATTGCTACTGATGTGGCGGCCAGAGGGATTGATATTCAGGATCTTGTTTGGGTTTTAAACTATGGTTTACCGAAAACTGGAATTTATTATCTTCACCGATGTGGCCGTGTGGCCCGTGGTGGAAAGAAAGGGATTGTTTATAATCTTGTGGCCCATCACGATTCAAAAACAATTAAAGAAATTAACGAAGCCATTATGAATCAGCGCCATCTAGCTTTGGATACTATTCCCGAAGATAAGATGAAGTCAGATAAGCCTGTGCCTAAGAAGAAAGTGGTGAAAAAATCGCCGGCGACTTTCAGAGGTAAAGCTCCTGAACCAGTTGCGCCGAAGCGAAATCGCGGAATTAAACGTCGATAAATCGCAGAATATCGTTTTTGATGAGTCTTGTATCGTCGTAGCCTAATTCAATGAGAGGCTTGGTATAAGAGTCATCAAAAGCGAGGTAACTCAAAAGATCGAGCCCTTCAGTATCTGAAACTCCAATGCCCTTAAGTAAGTAGCGAAGGGATCCAGGAAGTTCTTTGTTAAGCTTCTCTGTCATTTTTCCTAAATCTCTTGAAGGCCTGATCATGAGAATGGGAATCTCTTTGAGATAAGGATTTTTACCCGATGCCACAAGAGTATTAATCCCAGCTACACGTTCAACATCCGCTTCAAGTGAATCTAAAAAGATTGAATTTAAAAGTACGCCTAAAATTTGTCCCATAGATGGATTTCCAAAAGGCGAGAAGGCCATATCTTGCATGCGATTTTGATTATGAGGATAACGAACACCAATACTGATAATTTTGTCTGCACCCAAGTGAATGGCCGGGGATAGGGGAGTGGTTTGACGGATACATCCATCCCCATAATAGCTATCTTGGACTTTTATCGGTGGAAAGAAAAAAGGAATAGCCGATGATGCCATCAAGTGATCAAGGTTTAAATCAGTGCGATGAGAGAAGCGGTCGGAGCGGATCCAGTCATAGATCTCATTATCACCTTGATAGAAAATAACACTACTGCCTGAATTATAATTTGTTGTAGAGAGGGCTATGCCGTGAAGATTTTTATTATCGAGATTTTTTTTAATATCGTCGAAGTCTACTTGCTTATTAAGAAAATTTCGTAGGGGAGAAGTATCTAGAAGGTGATTAATATTTCCACCTTTAGCCGTGAGACCTCCAAGCATCGCTCCTGAAATCCATTTAAATCCTAACTGAGAAATAGTCTTTGTTCTTAAATCGAAAACATCTTGCGGTCGGATTTTTGTCCATAGATCTACAAGGTTTGATGTGGCATTGTCCCAGTTCTGGGCCATGGAAGCCAGGTAGGTTGAATTGATTGCACCCGCAGAGTTTCCACTGATGACATCAAAGAGATGATCTGGTTTTTCGAGAATTTCATAAATAGCGCGGACCACACCCACTTGATAAGCTGCTCTTGCTCCACCACCAGTCATCACTAAACCAATTTTTGAATTCATCTCAATATTATGCCCTGAACTGCGAAAAGTTGCACACACAGAACAAATCCGAGATGTCTAGTCAGGCAAAGTGTTGGGCCAGGGCATTAGAGGATTCCAGTGAGCCTTGAACACCAGGAGCAGAGAAGGCATCACCAATAAGAAAGAGGGAAGGTTCTAATTCTATGAAAGGCTCCAGCAAGAATTTCTTGGCCTGAGCATATCTCCATTTTTTTATTTCCTGGGTCACTGGATTTAGATCAATTCCTAAGAGATTTTTTATTAAGAGATTCAGATGGCTTAATTGATCTGCATCCGACTCTTCAAAATGTGTTTCAGAAAAAATTTCTGATGCCATAAAAATGAGACCGCTTTTTCCTACCAAGCGTAGGTGATGGTCTCCAAAATTGATATCTGGTATTTTGAATTCACTCTTTAGAACCATTAATGAAAGTAATCTTTTGGAATATTTTATGTCTGAGAGAATTTCGGGAATAGAAAAGTTATTTTGCTGTAATAGTTCTAAGGCTTGAGGGAGAGGAGCAGTGATAACTAATTCTTGAGAATAAAAAATGTCACCATCATCAGTGGTGACCTCCCACTGGTTAAGTCTTTTTGAAATTTTGTGAGCACGTTTAAGTTTTTCTATCTCAAGACCTTCGGCCATTTTTTTTATCAAAGAATTTAATCCGATAGATTCAGGCGAACCGTATCGTTTTGTAATTTCATCACTTTCTATACCTTCGGGCCAGAGAGGCAATCCATGATTAAAAGAGAGATCTTCTATTCTTCTTGTGGCGATTCGGCCTCCAAGGCCTCGGGATTTCTCCAGAATTATAATGGATTTTCTTTTATGTTTAAGTGCTTGAGCAAGATTGAGTCCGGTGATTCCCGCACCAATGATAAGCGTGTCGCAGGACTTCATGCATCGGCCTTTATGAGTTGATGAAGATGATCCAAAGTGACAATTTTTTTGACAGGAAAATCAATTTGCATTTGCTCTACGCTATCACCCATAATCCAAATGTCAGTATAACTGGGAAGAGATTGTTTAATGTGTAGTAAGTTCGCCATACTGAAATCTGGAGCAAGATTTAATATCAAAACATTGGAAGCTGTGGCCGCTACCAATTCGCCTATCTCGGTTTCCGGGAGGCTGGTATTATAAAAATAAAAACATTGCCGGTGATCGCAGCAGATCAATGCCGCTAATAACAGATCAATACTTGCTTCATGGTAATCAAGATTAGTGAGAGTTATCTTTAATGGAGTCTTAAAATCTTTTTCAAAATGGCGACTGATGAGTTCGCCAGCATAAAAAGTAAGCAACGATTTTATGATTCTCCCCTGAGCATGAGAGAAATCGATGTTGTCCTTGGATTTAATTTTTTGATATATGGGTAAGATTATTTTTTGAGCAAATTCACCTGGAGAGATAGCATCGCAAACTTGAGTCAGGAGCCTAGAGATTTCACTCACATCATATCGCTCCACACTCTCAAAAAGTTTCTCTAAAGTATTCTCATCAACAACTTTTTTAATATTTTGAAAATCGCGAAGAAAATTTTTAGGATCACTGAGTTTTTGGTAAATTTCTTGAAGCTCACCATCTGGTAGGCGAGCTATTTGTCCAATTGAACTGCCTAGATTAACTAAATGGGCCAAAAGACAAAGTCGCTCAATTTCTTTCTCACTATAGAGTCTCTTTCCCGTTTCAGAGCGCATAGGCGTCAAAGCTTGATAACGTTTTTCCCAGGCCCTTATAGCATGAGCACTGAGTCCAGAAGCGGTGGCTGCCATTTGTATGGTGAAGGTTTTCATCTGTTAGATTTATCCCATGTTCTGTTCTCTTCATAGTTTCCGCAGAGCTCTGTTCATAGTTTGTATAATGTTTTTGTCGGATTCAGGTTATTGGGTTAGAATTTTGGAATAACTAAGTAAAAAGGTATTTTTATATGAAAGTTTTAATCACCGGTGGAACAGGTTTTGTAGGAAAAGTTGTGGTTCAAGAACTTCTTGCTCAAAAATTTGAAGTAGTGGTTCTTACCCGCAATATCACTCATGCAGCTCTTACTCTTGGAAGTAAATGTAGTTACTTCCAATGGATTGATACCAGTAAAGAACTTCCACCCATTGAAGCTTTTTATGGAGTGGATGCTGTGATTAATCTTATGGGTGAAGGCATAGCAGATAAAAGATGGACAGATGAACAAAAAAAGAAATTACAAACTTCACGAATTGATTCAACAGCACGCTTAGTTGAGGCCATGGGCCAACTTCCTAAAAAACCTTCAGTTCTAGTGTCGACATCTGCTGTAGGAATTTATGGTGATAAGGGTGATGTTGAGTTAAATGAAAAATCAGCTGTCGCCGACGATTTCCTCGCCCGTCTTTGCAAAGATTGGGAAGCTCAGGCCCTTAAAGCGCAGAACTTTGGAACTCGTGTGGTGATTGTACGTACGGGTGTGGTACTTGGAAAAAATGGTGGAGCACTGAAAAAGATGCTTCCAATTTTCAAGTTAGGACTTGGCGGTCCGGTTGGTTCTGGTAAGCAATATATGAGCTGGATTCATGTGGAAGATTTGGCCCATATGTATGTGGAAGCTGTTACTAATAATTCAATGAAGGGAATTTTTAACGGAACTTCTGCCCATCCGGCCACCAATGCCGAATTTTCAAAAATGCTCGGCAAAGTTCTCTCTCGCCCGGCTTTCGCTCCGGCCCCTGGAATTGCTATCAAGATGGTTTTTGGTGAAATGTCTCAAGTTCTCCTAGAAGGTCAAAAAGTTTTGCCTGTTAATTTTATAGAAAATAAATTCCGCTTCCGCATGCCCACTCTAGAAATGGCCTTGAAGGAATCAGTTTAGTGAGCCGAGTATTTTTTCTTTTATTGATGATCATAGGCTGCTCAAAGCCAGTGACCTATACTAAGGAAAAAATGCTGTCCATGGCATGGAAGACCGATCCTACTGTTTCAGTTATTTTACCCAAGAGTATGAAAGACGGCGTGACTTGCGAAGAATACGGTGAAGGGTGTCTGGGTGTTCACATCGTCGGTGTGCAAGGTTTAGAAATGCTCGCAGTAGAATATATGAGTGAAGCTCAGGCACTAGCAGGGGCCAAAAAATTCAGAGGCTACTATTCGAAAAATTGGCTTTTTGATGACGTCACTGGAGAGCCTGCACTTGAAAAATTTGTAGTTCAAGGGTTAGAAGCCAAGAAACCGTAGGAAGACTCCCTCAAAAAAAAATAATTTCTCTAGCCACTTTTCTTTTAAAGCAAAGTGATCTGCATGCTCATCCAAAGTATTCTTAAATAGCAAGAGCCAGCGACCTAATTCTCCGCGCTTAATCCCTAAAGGCATATGGGCCCTTATCACGTCAAAAGGTGGATCGATTTTGCGGTCTGTAGTTCCAAAAAGCTGCATTTCCCAAAAAGATGCTATACGCGGAATATGCTCATCAAAATCTTTAATATTGCGGAAATGATAACCAATAAGAATATCTGTTTTTGCTTTGTCGTAGAATGCTGTGACGATACTTAATACCCAATCACTCTGATTCATACTGGGCGGGTGAGTTTTGGCAAACGGGAATAAAAAGACTGACTGATGATTTTAAGCTGAAAGCCTTGTTCTTGGAAAAACTTTAAATCCCCCTTATCTTCAAAAACAAATTTTGAACCGTCTTTCATAAAGTGACATTTTCTTGCACCAGGCATTTCAAAAAATTTCAAGAGAGCATACTGAGTATAAAGTTCGTCGTGAACCAGGGAACTGCCCTCTGGTTCAAAAGGAAATGGTTCAAAGAATATATTTCCGTTCTTGCCAGTTAAGACACAAAGGCAACCTAAGATTTTAAGATCTTTTTCAAAAGTTAAAATCTGCGCACCTTGGGCTTCCCAAAGTTTTAATTGTTCTTCCGGTATAGGAAGAGTTTTAGGCGTATCAGATGGAGTAGGATAATCTCCTAACTCGATTTTTCCCAATACATGCAACTCTTTCCAATTCTCTTTCACTAGAAACTTCATATCTGGAGAGAGGTTTTCAATATATTCTTGATAAGAGCGGAATGATTTGTTGAGAGGTTCTAAAACAAAAGTGTCTCTAGACCAAATAGGGTCTGAGGGCCACGTGGATTTAAAATCCTGAAGCCCTTTCAAACAGTAGAAATGCTGAGCTTTTACTTCTGCACGCAAATCATACTCTTTAATGAGTTCAACAAATTTTTCTTTGCCTGTTCGTGCGTAGCGGGGATCGATAACAAATAGACCAGAATTGCCATCTCCAACCCGCCAAATAACTTCTTTCCAATGTTCGTGATCTTTTTTCCAGAACATGAGTTTTCTATACCAAGGGATGAGTTTGGCCGTTGGGATTTTTCGCAAACAGATCTGGGCAAAACCAATGGGCGTATTTTGAGTTGGTGCAAAAAAGAGAAAGAAAGTGAAGACATCACTATCAGGTGCATTGTCATGCTTTTGGATCATCAAATTAAAATTGGGAACATCTTCCTGAAGCAAGACTTCGAGATTTGAGATAAACTCGGGATCAATCTCATGAATTGAGTGATATTTTTGAACAATGAGCATATTAAATTTTAATCTCTCTAGCGCAATGAGGACACAGTTTCCAAAATTGAAGATCAAACTCTTTTCCACATGCACATTCATACATTAAAGAGAGATCTTCCATAGATTCTCCCACTACAAAGAGGTCTGGTCGCATGGCCTTAATGGTTAGTGAGTTGGCGATGAATCCACCGGGGATTAAAGGATCGGGTTTAAATTTAGCAGGGCCTACAGATTCGTTCACGCGGATATTCACTTTGAAATCTTCGCGAGCTTCAAGATCAATGGCGGGAAGTCCTGCCATATTATCAATATTTTTTAAACGCTCTAGGATTTTATCTTGATCGTTATGATTAAGGTTTTTCAAACCGGCTCCATCGACGTTCCAAAAGAGTGATTATTTCTCTTACGGCCCTCTGATGAGGATTAAACCATTTCCATGGTGGTGGTTTAATCTTATCAAATTCTCTCAGGAAATATACTCCTTGATTTCCACATTCTTCGATAGTTCGAAGCGTCCACTCAACGACTTCGGGGGAAGTGGATTGGAGAAGTTTTTTGAGGGCCTCCAAAAATTCATAGTTTAAGCGCTGCCCACGCTGGAATTTTGCCTGAATGATGTGCTTTCTTGCTCCATTAAGAGCGAAAATGAGTAAATGATCAGGAAGATCTGAATTAATCGCTTTTAAAATTCCCGCTTCAAATTTTGGATGAAGAGCGGCGGAATGCTCCACTAAACACAGAACTTTCTCTAATTGGTCATAGTTTTTTGTTTCGAGATTTGTATTAAGTTTTACTTCAAGAATTTCTAGTTCAGACATCTGAAAACGAACAAGGGCCCGATGGCCCTGTTTGAGTTCACACATGATTTTGTCAAATTGCTCTTGGAGATTCATTATTTTCTAACAGGGATGCCGATGCAGCGGATTTCGTGAGCAACTGTGAGGGTGTCTGATTTAAGAGTCCCTTGTGCTGGAGAATAGAGCCAAGCTTTGGTTCTTGAAACTGTCCCTTTTGGATCAGATGCCATGGTGGCCGTCCAGTAACTATCGATTTCATCATTGGCAGTTTTTCTCAAAAATCTTAGACCATCGAGATCGGCCTGGAGATAATCATTTCTGGTAGGGAGACGCCATTTCACATTTCCACCATAGCCAGCTAAATTAAGATTGATACAAAGTGATGCACCGGTGCCTTCGGCCAAGCAATCGATGGCCTGAGTTCCTGTGAGTGGCTCTTCGTTGCCTGAAGCTTTACACCAGTTATCTTTTGCAATCACGTCAGACCAAACTAGGCCCGTATGAGAATCAAACCAAACTTCTGTTGTTGATGAATCTCGGGATACAAGTCTCCAGGTACTCTCACCCGAAGCTCCGTACTCTGATCCAGTCCAAGTGGCCTGTGAACTGTTTTTTGCCGCGCAATCAGCGATTCTTTCGTCGATATTGCTAAACGACGAGCTGATTCCGCAATCTGTAGCTGGGCGACCAAGTGTTTGAACTGACCTTGTATTGAGGTAACTTCCTTCATCGTCTTTGCCCATCAAGGGAACAAAGCGGTAAGCCGCAGTATATTCATTTTTAAGAGTGTTATTAATTTCTTCTGCAACTGTGAGCACTGGATTTCCACGAGTGCGGTGAACATAAGACAAAACTCCTGCGTTGTCTGTGGCCGTGGCACCAGGAGTTATCTTGTCAGCAACGCCACCCCGGCGATTTGAGCCAGAGTCTTCGCCACAACTAACAATAACGGCAATTGAGAGAGCCAAAAGTGCAATTTTCATACTTTATTCCTGTGTGGCCTATTCTAGAGAATTCCCTTACTTAATGGTATTTTTTCCTCCTCGCTTTGTAAAATTTACCCTCGAACAAACTCTTCACATCTGTCAGTTTTCACAATGACTTAGCTCTGCTATCATGCGCCCCATGACGACCCTATTAATTAACTCCGTATATCGTGCCACTGAAGGTGAAGGAATCCATATTGGGATTCCGCAGATCTTTGTGCGTTTTCAAGGCTGCAATATTGGATGCGTGAATTGCGATACCAAAGAAACTTGGGACTTTGATCCAAGCTATACTGTGAGTCTTGATGAGGTCATGGAAAAAATCGAACATCTCTCTCAAGATATCATCAAAAGAGTCTCAATTACCGGGGGAGATCCTCTTCATCCGTCACATGTGCCTTCACTTATTGAGCTGATCAAAGAGCTTAAAACTCGCGGTTATTTTGTAAATATTGAAGCTGCAGGAACTCGTATTGTGAAAGAAGTTTTTGATATCGCGGATTTTGTTTCTTACGATTTTAAAACCCCTTCAACTCAGGTGAGAACTTCTCAAGATCTTCTGCTCAAATTTATCAATGAGTATTCTTCCAAAGCTCAGGTGAAAGCGGTGGTGGCCAATAAGAAAGACTTTGAAGCCACTTATGATGCTTTTCACTTTATGAAGGCGAGCAAAGCGGCTTCTGTTCCTTGGTGCCTGACTCCTTGTTATGAGCCGGAAGAGGCCTTTCCTATGAACAGGTTTCAGCAAGTTGTGCAGTTAAATGAAAGTTTTGGACTACCTTTCAGGGTGATAGGCCAGCAACATAAATGGGTTTACGGACCTGAGTCACGTCTCGTTTAAAATACCTTAACAAATTACTCAGTTTTTCATCCAAAATGCCGATAAGCTAGCATGCGGATTTTACTATCTCTCATACTCCTAGTTGGGTGCTCACACCCCTTAAAGTATAAGTACAACTCATCGAAAAAGTACCTCGCAAGTCTTACCTCAGAAGATGTTCACGTTAGTCGAATTGAAGTTAAACTCATTGATAAAACTCTTTTTGCCAGTGGTATGGATTCAACATTCATCATGGTTAAGCTCTACGATCGTGAGGGAAATCAACTCACCGATATTGATCCAGATGATCTCACTCTTTCATCTAACGTGGATCTTGAGGCCAAGCCCTTTGCTTTAAAGAAAGGAATTTATAAAGCCGAAATTCTTCCGCGAGTGAAGAGTCCTACAATTACGATGCAAGTGGATTGGGTGGAAAGAGTGGCCAGTGAGAAATTTATTCTTTCCACGACTCAAGCTCCACTGAAAGATAGAATTGCTCCACTCAGTCACGACTTCTTTGAAACAACAAGCTTAGGAGAGGTGAGTGTCACTCGAGGAAGTGCCTCTGCCACCAATGTGATCGAAGGATTTTCTTTTGAAAATATCGGTGACAATAAAATTGTAAAGACCAGCAAAGTGAAAGCCGCTTCACGAGCATTTAGTTTTGATTATTTGGAGCAGGCCCGCCAAAATCTCGCCATGAGTGTGGATGATATTCCGAGTGAGAAAGTCTCTCAAACCATGTATTCCATTTTTATGTTTTTTCCTCGAAAACAGATGTTTCTCTTAGAGCAGCTTTCAACAACTCTAGATGTGATTCTACCTACGGGAGAAAAAATTGTTTTCCAAAAAGATTCTAAAGAAATAGTTGATGGGGTGATCTCGGAAGGTGCGCTGGATTTAAGTTCAGATAATTCAAAGCGACAGTACGCGGATCTAAAATATAAGGGAAAGGGAATTGTGTTAAGAGTCAACGGACGGGGACAGTCTCCAGAATTGGGTCAACCTGAAAAAGATAAAATCGATATGGAGTTTGGTAATAAGGGTTCAGTGGATGTTCTTATCTACAATGGATCCACGGGGCAGAAGTGCCGCCGACCTAAAACGGATTTCTGGGAACCAATGGATGTGAGACCCATTGAATTTAAATATCCTACGGACGAAGAATTTGATCAGTACTTAAAACAAAATTGCGGCTTTGGAATTCCTAAGTTTTAAGCCTTAAAACATTCCAGAAAATTCCCACCCATCCCACCATAAAGAGTAATCCTCCCAGAGGAACAATCATGGCAAATACTTTCAGATCAGAGAGGACATAGAAATAGCAGTTAAATGAAAAGAGTAAGATTCCCACAATAAAAGCGTAGAAAGAGAGATTGAGTTTGAGTTGCCCAAGATTCATTTGGATCACTCCTAAAATCATCAAAGCAAAAGCGTGATAAAAATGATAGCGAACACCTGTTTCAAAAGTCACAAGCTTCTCGGGACTTACTATGGACTTTAATCCATGAGCACCAAAAGCACCGATGAGTACTGCAAGTGCGAGAAGAGCTGAACCAAAAATGAGAGAGCGCTTAGCTTGGGGTTGTAAGATCACTTAAAAAATCCTTTTTACTTGATGGATAGGTATTAAAAGTTCCTTGGCCCAAGGCCACAAGTTCTCCGCCCGTTAAGCGAATTTCACCCGAACTGATGAGAAGACTTTTTCCTCGGTGAATAACTTTTCCGGTACCAATCATTTCTTCACCCAATTTTACTGGGCGGATAAAATTGAGTTTAAATTCAACGGTGGAAGTGAGATCTCCCCGAGTGATGGCCTCAGAGAGAGCAGATAATCCGAGGACACAATCCATAAATCCCGCAACAGAAGCGCCGTGAGCGGTGTTAGGAGAGCTTAAATGTTTTTCTTGCACGCTCATACGATAAGTGATTGAGCCAGGAGAGTGGATCTCAAAGGTCATTTCATTTTCAATGTCATACTTATTCATGCCCTTAAATAGGGTCATGAACTGAGTCATATCAATGGGACCTGGCATAGTTTTCTCCGGATAGATCTACTTTACGATTTTTTCATCAGTTCTGCTTCTAATTTTTCCAAGTTAGGAAGAGCTTTTTGGACTTGCCCTCAACACCTTTACGGATCGTGAGATCTTTTCCTTTCTGAACACCAACGTCACGGGCCCTACTATCAATCTCTTGCCCAGAAGAGGAACTGGAAAGCCTGCGATAAATTTTGCGAACATCAATATCAAGTTGCTTTTCAACCACCATCAGAGATTTCTGATCTTCTGTCGAGTACTCCACTTTCACCTTGCGCATTTTTTCATCAAAGCCTCGGGCCACCCCTGCGAAGAAGGAATTCTTCGCTCGCAGTCCTTGGAGGTCGTGCTCTTTTTTGGAAACTTCCCACAAGTGATCAAGCTCTCGCTCTAAAAATTCTGCCACATATCGCGCAAGCTTCACATTCGTGAGAGTGCCTGAAACTTCTAAACAGCAGGTATTTTTTCCAAAGCTAATCACCGGACGAACAATAAAGTGGCGAAGGATATCATAGATCGCCACAAGCTTGGCGTCCTTGCGGGGTTGAAATAATAGTCGATCTAGATAAAGAGGCTCATCTATTTTCTTGTCGCGAAGACCATCAAGGTTGTGTCGTAAGAGAAGCTGATTGGCCTTTACTGTCGCAAGCTCTGCTTCGTGAGAGTTACTACTCTGAGCAAGCTGCAAAAGCTTTTTTACTTTTTCTAAAATCCTTTCTGATTCTAGATCACCTACTTTGGACTCATTACTGGCATCCAAGTTCATAGTGGCTGCAGAAATATCAGAAGGAAAGCCATACTCCCGGCAGATGTCGTGAAATTCTTTTCCGTGAGCCGCTGTTACCCCGTGACGGATGTAGGTGAGGAAATGGGCGAGCTCGTGACTCAAGATGTCCCGCACAACAGAATCTTTGGCCAGGTAGATGAGTTTGCGGTTGAGACCAATTTGCATATAAGGTGCATTGAAGTGGCCCCACTCGGAACCTTCAAAAACAACTACATGGATAGGATAGAGATATTTATTAAACTCAAAACGAGAGCGCTGAACTTTAATACCTAAGGAGAGCAAAATTTCCTTAACATAATCTTCACTTTTGCGAATGAAGGCCATGGAAGTATCATCGTAAATAATCATGGATGGATTTTACTCCGAGGATGTCAGTCTTTGAAAGCAGAAAGCCGCAAAAAAAGTTTATAAGGAGAAGGAAAATGAAGACGTTACTGAAAGTGTTTTTATTTTTACTTCCTTTGAGTGCCGCTGCCATGAACCTTGAATGTAAATTTAAAGGTGGGCCAGTTCAGGGAGTGAAATCAATTCGCATCACTCAAGATAGTCTTATGATTAACTCTCGCCTTGAAATTCCCTTAGAAAAAACCCAAGTCCGCTGTATGAATTTTGGAAAGCAAACCCGCTTAGATGGCCAAGCTCTGGGATATCAAGTTATTTTGAATTCCTGCACGAGTGAAGCTTCATTTAAAGGGGCCCTGATTGATTTGGTCAACTTGGTAGCTGCGACTGTTCTTTGTAACAAGGTAGTTGAAGGAGAATAAAAATTCCCCTCCAATGATAACTTTCAATTATTCGCAAATAACTTTATCAGCAATTGCACTTCCAAAAATTGTTCCCACAGTTTCGTTAATTAACTGCTTTCCAACTTTTGCCATCGTAGACACCACATTGGCCATTTCTTGACCTTCAGCTGAGGCCACTAATCGCTGGACAGCTGTATTGCCCACACACGATACATTGATCGTTGTGACGATTTTCAGATCAGTGTCTGGCATGGTTTCAGTGGTTGTATAAGAGCGTCCATCAGCTCGGTAAGTATCAGTTGTTCTCTCGTTAGTTCCATTGTCTGTGGCCGTAATTGTGTATGTTACCACTCCATTTTTTAAAACCTGAGTCACCACCATATCTGTTGAACCAGCACTGTCCCCAGTGATTGAGCGGCAAGCTGCGTATTTTCCAGAAAGATCAGGGCAAGCAGCAAAAGCTGAAGTTGAAAGGAGGGTGCTGAGTAAAAGTGCTTTCATATTTTATTCCTTATTATTGGCAGGTTTCGGTTTCATTGAGTTCAAAACCCAATATTTGACCGAAACTTTTCTTAATCATTTTATTTTCAATTTTATAGAAATCATAGGTGAAATTTGCGACCACATAGCCGTCAGAGCGTTTTCGATAGTGGTAAATCAGATGATCACCGACGCACTCACTCATGCGGTCATAAGAGATAAGAGAATCGCCTTTGTATTCTTCGGAATGATAAACTTTGCCATCTGCAATAAATTTTTCATGGGACATTTTATAAAGATTGCCGTTCTGCTTCACTACAAGGCTTTGCTTTCGCAAATCACAGTATTGATAGTTTCCAGAAAGGTCAGGACAACAAAAGGCTGAAGGGAGAAAGAACAGAGGTACAATAAAAAATTTCATTGTACCTCGATTTGTTATTCGCAGATTGTTGTGTCTCTCATCGTTTCGCCTTGAGAAGTGACTACTGTGTCAGTCATTAATTTTCCTTCAGACATATAAACGCTAGAAGTGGCTTTAGTTTCAACACCTCTTTCGATGATAGAAGCATTTACGATAACTTTCTCACCAGCACAGCTGATATTTTGAGACATAGTGATCACTTCGCCAGATTCTTCATCATTGATAGTTGCAGAATACGTTTGAGCATCAGCTCTCATTTCCATTTCATAATCCATATTGTCTTCAACATCTGAACCTTTCTCAATGTAGGTCGTGATTCCATTAACAGTTGATTGAGTCACAGATACGTTGATTGTGTCTTCGCCCATGCCAGTAGTTGAACGACAAAGCGACCATGAACCAGTAAGATTTGGACAAGCAATTGCAGAGAATGATGAAAGCATCAAAGCTGTGACTAACAAACGCATGGA
>CAMDDI010000006.1 GCA_945890905.1 Bacteriovorax stolpii | reverse complement strand
GAACGGGCAATGATGGTTTTACACTGAACCGAGCTTTCTTCTTCGCGGACTCGCCCGAAGAGAACAAGAGTTAGGCGGCGCAAGTTCCCACGGCCATCTTGATAGCTAATTTCAATCAGGTCAGAGAACTTATTCACTTCCGATGGTTTTACTTTGATATCCAGAGCACATCTGCCTGAAGCAATATAATTTGAGCAAGTACCGTTTTTCCCTGGGAATGGGCCACGGTTAAAGCTAATGACACTTCCTTGAAAATCTTTGATTTCAGTCACGATAGCGTTGGCCCCACCAAGATTATTCAACAGAACAGGAAAAGTAATTTCACGGTTTAGTCTAAGAGTTCCTACATCAATTCCTCTGATCTCTTGAAAAGGAGAGAGAGTTTCTGGACGCACATTAACCATGTCGTAGATGTCTTGGTTAATCTGACTATCAACAACTTCTAGTTTTGCAGCAGCTACGTTTCTGATTGAATTGGCCACAATGATTTGATCAGTATTCTTATCATCGTTGTATTGCACTCGGTAGTTAAGGTTGTCTTGTTTTGGATTCACTGGAGAGTATTCCAAAAAGATGTCACAAGCTTCACCCTTCTCAAGAGCAACTGGGCAGTTTGTACTCTTAAGAACGTAAGGGGCATTCACCTCGGGGAGCTTAATCTTTGAGACACGTGCGTCTCCAACGTTACGAAGCTCGAGTTGAATCTCAGACTTCTGTCCTACTTCCACGTCCTGAAGAAGGATTGATCCTCCTGGGTGATTTTTTGGAGTGAGAACCAAACGACCTACAGGCGTAGGAGTAATCACAGGTGGATTTATAACAATCGCAATAAGTGGTTTTGTTAGATTAAAAACTTTGCCTTCAGCACCTTCATAAGGAATAGAGATGATTTCATTTTCTGTTTTCTCATCCCGACCAGTGATTTCCGCCGTAAGGTTACAAAGTTTTTTAATATCTAAAGAGTCCTTACAATCAACGTTGGTGATTTTATAAATACCAATAGTCTTTGGAATAGAAATTTTAAGAGCTGGGGCAGTCCCAACGTTCACCATCTCCCAATCTTTGGTAATCTTTTCGCCAGTTTTAAGAGTGCCAAAATCAAGTGGCAGCTCAGTTTCAGAACCTTTCTGTCTTAAAATGAGCAAAGGCTCAAGATTAACAGCATCGACAGTAGGCAAGAGAGTAGCAACCTGAGATTCGCCTGCACCTTTAAAAGACACCTGAGGGTTATTTCCACAACCAATTAAAGAAAGGGCCATAAGCGCTATAAGCGTAAATTTCATTTAATACCTCTTTTATGAATCTTTACACTTCAATTTCCATACCAAGTTTTCTAGGATTAAGAGGTCATTACTACATCTACTTATGAATATGACAGTGAACAGCTGTCAAAAGGTTAGACAATGCGCTGGTTGGCCCTCTTCGTCCTCTTTTTCTCTTTGAGATCAGAGGCCCTCGACCTTCAATATTTTAAGTTCACTAGTAACCCAACTTATAGTTCCACTGACAATGCTCTCTTGAATAAGAGCTTTGTGCGAAATGATTATCCTTGGCTTTTAACTGCGGCTTATGACTATGTGAAAATTCCATTTTCCATAGAAAAAAATAATTCACGCTTTAAAGATATAGTCCGTAATCAAAACTCATTGAGCTTAGGGGGGGCCTGGCATCCTCGTCATGATCTTATGTTGGGCGCCCGTACACATGTGTCCCGACTTGCAAGTGACACAACCGGCACATATCTAGGGGATTCAGTAGTTGAAGGGATGTGGAAATTTTATGAAAGTGATGCCACGGCCATTGCCCTTCATCCAAAACTCAACATTCCTACAGGGTCTAATACCTATACAACTCAAGGTCGCAAGCTCGGTGAATATTTAGGTATTAACTTAGAGAGAAAATTTACCTGGCTTCAAGCGGTACTCAACATAGGTTACGCTCATCAGCCTGGGGCCAAGCTTGATCTGGGTGGGAACTTTACCAAAATTGATTATCACGAAGCCATCTTCACTGCCATTGGAACAATTTTCCCTCTAGCAGAATCCTGGTCACTTAATATTGAAGGCTATCGATACAATCAGTTTCGCGGAAATCAGCATCCCAATGAAGTCTACCTAGGGGTAAGAAAAGATTTTAATCGTGAATTAATTGGATTTTTGGGCCTTGCCACTGGAGGCTTAATTGATGAGAGCTCCAATGACTACCGCTTCTCAGTTGGACTTAAATATTATCCAGGTTTAAGTACTGAGTCTAAACCACCTATGGAAAAAATTGTTCATATCGATCATCCAACTCCTAAACCTGCTGCACCCGCAAAAAGAAAAGACGTGCTTGATTCAGAGGAGCAACTTTACGGGAAGTTAGCACTTGCAGAGAATGTGTACTTTGCGAATAATTCAGTGGTGATCACCGATCTTTATAAAGCTCTACTCACTAAACTCGCTAAGCAAGTTCAAAAATATCATCATATGACTATTGTTCTTGAAGGTTTTGCTTCTGCGGTGGGAACAGGGCCTGCGAATATGATTTTAAGTAAAAATCGCGCCATTGAAGTGCGAAGCTTCTTGCGTAAGGCCGGGGCCAATGATGCTCAAGTAAAAAGTGTGGCCTATGGTGATTTAAGGGCCGAAGCTGGAGTGGATGAAGCTTTAAATAGAAAAGTGATGGTTCGGGTTTACTCAAGAGAATAATAAAATAAATTCTAAGGGGAAATTCCGCCAGCACCTGTTCCCATACCACCTGCGCCGGGCCCGGTAGTATTGATTCCATTTGTACCGGTATCTAGACTTGGGGTATCTTCCATTCTCTGTTGACCACTTGTATTAGGATTTCCAGGCACAATGGCATTAGCACCACTGGATGTGGAACTCGGGGTCGTGGTCGTTGAAGATGTTGGGGAGTTACCTATAGTACCAGCGGGTGTGACCACACTCGTTCCAGGTGCTCCCATGCTTTGTGCAAAGAGATTTAAAGTACCTAAAATCATTGTCGCTAATAAAAGTTTTTTCATAAAACCCTCCTGTTAGAAAGATTCTAAACCTGCTGACTTCAAGGTCCGGTTTAATTTGATCCAAAGGTTTTGGACCTCAGCAAAAATTAAGGACTTTCTCCCTGTGATAAGGGTATGTTAAAAGCATGAGACTTATCATTCTTATATTGTCAGTTTTATCGCTCAATTCCTTGGCCTATTTTCAGTACCCCGAAGAGCGAATCTATACCAGTTCCGATCGAGGAATTAGTCCTTACAATGCAAAATCAATTTATCACACAGGAACATTTGCTCTGACTTTTGATGATGGACCTCATCCCATTTACACGTCCCAATATTTAGACCTTCTAAAAAAATATCAAACCAAGGCCACTTTTTTTGTTTTGAGCTCAAAGATTAACGAACAAAATTTTCACCTCATCAAGCGCATGTTGGATGAAGGTCACATTGTTGCTTCTCATGGGCTTGATCACAATAATTCAAATGATCTGAGTCAGTTCGTTTGGAAAGCTTCGGTCAGGCAATCTTTTTTAGACTTAGCTAAATGGCATAAGCGGGCCGGACATGAGATGACTCAGTTCTTCTACCGTTTTCCTTATGGAGCTTACGGTTCACGGCCAGAGTATCATCACATCAATGCTCTCAAAGATCTCTCCTATGAACTACTGGGAGATAACTGCATCAATATGGCCTTCTGGGACGTGGATTCCAACGATTGGGTACCTGGTATGACAGGTAAAGAAGTAGCTTCTAATATCATCGCAGAATTTGAAGGTGGCACTTACATTGACTTCAAACAGTCAGGCCCTACTTACATCAAAGTTCCAATGCTCATTACCAAGCCTCGTGGTGGTGGAGTCATTCTTCAGCATGATGTTCACTCTAATTCGCTTGAAGGCGTAGAAATTTTTTTACAATATGCTAAAATACGAGGTCTGCGTATCCCTCGTTTGGATGAAGTGGAAGAGTTTCGCGTCACTAAAAACTGTAAGCTTTAGTTAATGAAAACCGAGTGCTGAACTTACCAGCCGTATTGTCCCATCATGGGTGAAAGATAACTGGCATGCACACACATCAATGCCATCACCACAAAAATAGTTTTTAAGAAGATGTCGGTCTGAGAGACTTTTTCAATGAGCTTTTCCATGAAGCACATTTATGCGGTCAATCACGCTTCTTCAATATTGAATGTAAAATATTCTGGGTTCTATAAAAGATGACTTTTCGCATGTTTCTCTCGCGCTGTGTCGCATAAAAAGTTTGACGATTTGGACCCTACACCGCCAAATAGAGGGGTAGGAGAACTTATGAAAACTTTATTGCTGTGCTGCCTTATTTTTATGACTTCAGGACTTTTTGCCGCTGAAATTAAGATGGCAACTATCACATCTAATATTGATCAGGATGTGGCACGCTTCTTTTTGATCACAGATGATAAGGGCGATATTGATTCCATGAGATATACCATTACTAAAATCAATGGTTCTATTTCTGAAGATATTACTCATCCAGTTGAGCGCGTTATGCAAGATGGTGTGATCTTGGTTGAGCGTGATGGCTTCAGTGTGCTCAAGCTTTTCGTTGAAAAATTTTCTCCTAAAACTGGTGGAATAGTTAAGATCGACTTTCTCTATAGTGGAGTGAGTGGGACACGATATTATGTACCTTATAAGCTGACTCGCAATGAAACTGGCTATGACTTTACAAGTTTAGATAACAGGCCAGTTAACCATCTCTTCATTCAAGGCAACTGGAATGTATTATTGGGTCTAGTTGGAATCAGGGATATTTCCTCATCATATAGACCGTAATTTGTGATTACTGTTCATCATCTTAATAATTCACGCTCTCAGAGAGTTTTATGGCTCTTGGAAGAGCTTCAAGTACCTTACGAAGTTCGGCGCTATCAACGTGATTCAAAGACCATGCTGGCCCCTCCAGAGCTTAAGGCCATCCACCCTTTAGGGAAGTCTCCGATCCTAACTGATTCCGGTCAGGTGATAGCTGAATCTGGGGCCATCATTGAATACCTTTTGGAAAAATATGGTGAAGGTCGTTTGCGGCCAGCTAAAGGAACTCCAGAGGCTCTGCGCTTCACTTATTGGCTTCATTATGCTGAAGGATCGGCCATGACCCCACTTCTGTTGAGCTTAATTTTTACTCGTATGCCTAAGCAGCCTATGCCGTTTTTTATGAAACCGCTCATTCAGGGCATCTCAGATAAAGTTATGTCAGCCTTTGTGCGACCTCAGGTTAAACTGCATATGGATTATATGGAATCAGAACTAACCAAATTTAGCTGGTTTGCTGGCCCAGAGTTTTCTGCAGCTGATATTCAAATGAGTTTTCCGGTAGAAGGAGCACTTACTCGAGGGAGTCAGTCTTATCCACGTATGGCCGATTTTTTAAAGCGCATTCAATCACGTCCTGCCTATCAGAAGGCCATGGAAGTGGGTGGACCGTTTGAGTTAATCAGTTAGTTCTCTTAAGTTAAAATTCAATTCCTTCATAAATTAATTGATGAGAAAATGTTTTCAGTCCAAAAGCTTACTTGTTTAATACAAGTAAAATACATGGACACCAATAATGGCCGCCTTAAGTGAAAACTTAAAAGCGGCCATTTTTAGTTTAGGAGATTGTATGAAAATACTCTTAGGTCTCTTTCTCATTTTGAACATTTCAACGTCATGGACTCAATCTAGTTATTCTAGTGCCAATCAGGATACGGAACAAAACTCCAAGGCCAACACTCAAAATGATAATGGGTACGTGAATAATAACGAAGACATCAGAAGAGAGGAAAAGAAGCAAAAAGAAGAAGAGAGATTTAATTCAAATGCAACTTCCAGCGAGGATAAGGTTTGGCCTTATCCTCGGGATAATATGTTTATCGGTGACTAACGTTTTCGGAAAAAGTTTGGGTCTCAATTTGAGTTCCGGATTTGAGGCTCACTCTAATTTCCCAGTTGCCTGACATCACAAACCACATGTTCCTAACGCGCATCAAACCATTCACCACTTCTGAATCTTGATCCAAGACTCTCTCAACGGCCGTGGGGCCTGAACCGTGATTCATGTCTTTCATCCAGAGTACCACGCTCAATGTTGAGCTCGGCTCAATGGCCTCATGAGTACGGGCATCATAAAACTGAATCAGCATCACTGATTCGGCTCCGGCCTTGGGAGATTTCTCCCAGCGGGTCTGTGCCACTACATTATTTTGTGAGAAAACCAGCTCGTGAGCAAAGCTTAATTGAGATAATAGTGTGAAAGTGAGTAATACGAGGAGTTTTTTCATATTGGTCCTAATCTAACATGAGGGCTTTTCTATGAAGTGCAACAGGCTTTAAGAATGTGCGCTGATCCTCATCTCTTTGCATGAAGCAAGTGTAATAATACTTTTCATCCATAGTGGCCGATCCTACTGGATGTCCATCTACAGGGAATTTAAACATTCTCAGGCTTGGCTCAGGAAGTTTGCGGTCTCTAAATTGAGTCAGATCATATTTCCAGATAGGATGGCCGTAGAAGCTCACGATTAATTTGTTGCCAAAAATACTAACGGCATCTGAACCAATATCCATGCCACCAAGTTCTTTAATGACTTTTTCCGAATCCATATCAATCACAATGATTCCACTAAAAGGTAACTTATCGTTACTCACAATTGAGAAAGAATCCATGGTGACAAAAGCAAGGTTGCCTTTAACTGCAACAGCTGTGGCCTGTGATTCTTTAGGCAATTGACTCTCAAGAAGTTTTAGAGTCTTAGTAACTTTTTTTGTCTTCAAATCAAAGAATGAAACACCTAAGCGACCGTGAGCGATGATAAGCTTGTCTTGATACTTAGCAAAGCCTTCAGCGTGCTGCTTATAATTCATGACCCCGGAAAAAGTATGAGTCGGATATTCTGCAATCCTATCGCCTAGAGCAAGGTCCCATTCTTCAACAGATGAATAAGTTAAAATGAAGGCACTTCCTTCATAGGACGCAATATCAAGTGCAGAATCATTAGTCGCAAATTGCTTTAATGATTGATCGGCCAAATTCACCATCGTGAATTTTCCTGGAATAGGGAGGCGTGGATCTTCGAATAATATTTTGTATGAACCAAAACCTTGAAACAAATAGTTTTCATCAAAGCGCACGAAGTTACCGCAATTCCTTTGGGCCTCAAGGACAGATTTTTTTTGTTCTGGGGTGGCGGCAAAGAGATTTAATGCACTCAAAGCAAGGATAGCTAAAAGCAAGATTTTCATAGGAACTCCTAAAGTTTCCCCTATTAAATCTCCTCTTAGATAGAAGATCAATAAAAATGGATAATGCAGCTAGGCAGATTTCTTTTCGCGGTCACGTTCAACAATATGGAAAGAGACGCTCAAGTTTGATTTGTATTTTTTTACGAAGCGGTATTGACCCATGATAAACAGTTCTTGATCGTGAGCATGACACAAATTAATGGGCGTAGGATTGCCAGCAGTCTTAAAGATTGTATTCTGTGAAACAGCTTTGGATTGGCAAATTTCGCAAACTGAAATCATTTGGGCCCCGGGATATCTAGTATTTTCGGTAGATATCATTCAGAACCAAAATTGATTTATAGAGATTTTTTAACATTCCCTAAACAAAGTGCGATTGCTGCTTAAATCGTTGATAGGTTGCACTGGAATCAATCGTAGAGTTTCCAGCGTAAATAAAAATTTAAGAACTAAATAGCTTTGTAGAAAGCGATATATCTTTTCATCACATGTCTTGGATAATCTTTAGGCCAAACATTTCTTCCTACAGCATTTTTCACAGAGCTAGCACCCATATTGTAAGCAGCAAGGTATAATTGCCCGTGGTGATCAAATTTCTTCCGAAGCCACGCCAAGTAGGCCGTACCCAATTTAATGTTAGCAATAGGATCCTGGAGCATTTTGTCGCCTTTCCAATTCATCTTCACAATCTTTGCCATCCATTCGCCGGTTTTAGGACGAATTTGCATCATACCGATTTCTCCCACTGGGCCGCGGGCCAAGGGATTAAAACTTGATTCACCAGAAATAACTGCCATGACAAAATAAGGATCTAGGGAATGCTTGGCCGATTCTTTAATTATGGTTTCCGCTACACTATGGGCCTGTGACTTAAATCTCTTAGGAAGTCGCTCTTCCACAGTAGCAAGAATGTTTTTCTCAAGACCTGGACGCTTTTCAACTTTAAATACAACGCTTTTATTGTAGCGCTCACCTAGAAGTTCTCTCGCATGATCTACACGGATGCTTTCTTTTACACCGGCCAGAGATCGTGAAGCCTGAGCAGCTGTAGTTAAGACAGTGCTTGAAATCATGATCACAGATAGTAAGTAAGTACGCATAGGTTGCTCCAAATTGTTGATACCTTACATAGAGCAAGGTCAGTGCCAACTTGAAGGCTTCAAAGTACTGGAAGGTTGGTGGATAAGTGAATGGGGTTTGAGCACTGCCTGTTTAAACGACAGACAATTTTGAAAGTGTCTAAAAGCTAGACAGTCTAATAGCGGTTTTAAGCATTTTTACGTTAAGACCAGCTCCCTGGCAGATAGGTCGCAAGTCTGATCTCACCGCCACATTTTGGCCTTGAATATCCATGCATAAACTCTTACACATTGAAGCTGTATATGTTTGGACCGAGCAATTTGAAAATCCCATCGTATTTTGAATTTCATCGAGCTTTGCCAAGCATGCAACTTTTGAGAGATCTGAAATCTTTGTCTCTTGTTCCGCCGAGCAAATTTCTATAGAGTTTTCTTCACTCATTGACTGATCTCTCACTGCACTTCCTACCTGAGTAAGGATACTCAATGAAAGGAGCGTCATAAGGAGTAAAGAAAGTTTCATTATTTGGTTCTATCAAGGCTGTTTCATAGGGAAAACTAGAAAGTGCAGATGACATTTTTTGACATAAAAAAAGGCCACCCGTAGATAGCCTTTTTATTTAATGTATACAAGAAAATTTAGTTACGTGCGCTTTTAAACCAACAAGTTGGACGAAATCCAAGGATGTCATTGTTAAGTCGGTGACAAGTCCCTTTAACCTCTTCAGTTTGAGAAACATCTTCGCGAGAGTCACGGTCACAAAGAGCACCTTGAAAATATGTATCAAGACGACACTGAGTGGCAGGATGAGATTCAAAAAGTTTGGCGGCCACTGCAGTACTTGGAGTTGTGAATTCTGGATTCTTTGGTTCTTTGCGAAGAGAAGCGAAAAGATTGGCAATGGATTGTCCCGCCAGAGCACTTCGGATACAGATATTTTTTTCGTTGGTATTTGAAAAAGATTTCGCACAAGCAGTATTTACCGCAGCTGGTACTGTGAGTTTTCTAACAGCGGCAGCATTATTCTGTTCAGCAAAGATGAAACGCATGCATTTAAGTGAAGCATAGTAATCGGCCTGGCCCTCTACGCCGGCCCAATCGCCACCAGAATATTTAGGAGCTCCTCCGATGTGGTGACCAATTTCGTGGCAAAGTGCAAGAGTATAACCATCTGGAGTCAATGCTGGGTGACGGGCGAGTCCACCAAACATTTCAACATTCCAATTTCTGCCATCTCTTGAAGCATAAGCATTCACTTCGTCGTTTGTCCAAAGACGAGAAATGACAAGTTTTCCGCCGTGCTGAGAAATAATAGATGTCATAACTTTTTCAACTGAATCAATCACTGATGTGAATTGTGCTTCTGTAATTCCGGTCGCATTCTTATTGCTTACAGGAATGCGCATACTATTTTCTGGCATAAAACCAGACTTGCCGTCTTCAGAACAGGCAAAGCTTAAGCTTGAGATAGTAACGAGAAGAGCAGCTACGAAAAATTTCATCTAGGTATTCCTTGAAAAGACAAAAAGTTGAGGAGGAATCTATGTTGAGTAAATTGGTCCGTCCAATATTTCTCAATTGAAAATTGTCTTTGTAAGAAGTTGAAAGAAAAAGTAGTGATGGAGCAGTGCGTGATTGCGGGTCTCAGGCCTGGTTCGTGGACTTCAGGTACGAAAGATAGGATAAGTAGATCTCATTACTGCTAACAGGTATTTTATGGGCCCATTTAATTTCAATGAAGATAACTCATTTGATTTTGAAATCTACACGATAGTAAAAGGTTTTTTTTCTCCAGATTTATTGAAGACGGTTCAAAAGAAAATTCTCAACGCTGAATATTCAGAACGGACTTACATCACTCCAAATGGCAATGGTACTCATTGGGTTACCCATGATCCTTTTGTGAAGCACATTAGCACTTTAATGAATGACCGACCTCTTTTTCAATTTCTTGAAAATCTCAACTCAACAAAAGATCTAGTTACATTTGGCGGAAGAGTTTATCGGCTCGATGCTGATGATAAACAATTTCTTCCCTGGCACGCTGATTTAGATCAGGATAAGAGATTGGCCGTGACCATTAATCTTAGTCCGGAAAATTTTGATGGGGGAGAATTATGTATTCGAGAGGCAGGAGTTGGTATTGTGGCCAAAATTCATAATTTTGGACAAGGTGATGCCGTATTTTTTAAATTGGATCCTAAATATAGCCACATGGTCTTACCAGTTACTGGTCCTCGTCCGAAATATGCGTATGCAGGTTTTTTCTTTGGTCCCAATCTAGAGACCACCGGAACTTAAGATCAATTTACCTTTCAAACCAGTTTCGAGAACACAATCTGTATTAAACGGGAGAGTGTGATTAAGTTCAGTTCCATGTCCGGAAGGAATTCCGCGAAAAACTGGATAACTCACTCTGGCCGCCATCGTTTCTAAGGCGTGGAGCGAGTGATCTTTCCCGTCTTTTTCAGAGGCCCGTGTAAAGTCGCCAAAGAGCAGCGCCTTAAGACCAGTGAGAAGCTTGGCCTGATGAAGTTGCTCGAGCATCCGGTGAATGCTGTAACCCCGCTCATCGATATCCTCCATAAAAACAATTTTTCCCCGAGAGTTCATCTCCCACGCAGATCCTAGAGAAGTTTGTATCATACGCATGTTTCCACCGGTGAGTTTCCCCTGAATAGTTTTAGTTTTAAGTGCTGCTTCATTCATAGGAATCAAATTATTTATTGTTACTGAATGCTGCCTACCCATAAGAATATTTTCTAGTTCTACTCTATCAGGAGTGTGAGAGAGCTCCACAGACATTTGGCCCAAAACTCGAGAATGAAGAGTGGGCCACTTCCAATTTTGATTTAAAAACAAATGAAGGGAAGTGATATCACTAAAACCCAAGAAGGCTTTTGGACGAGTGGGCTTCATTTTCATGAGATAAGGAATGAGGCGCATGCTTCCATAACCTCCACGCAAACACCATATGGCCTTTGAGTCTGAATGAAGTGCTGAAGTTAAATGCTTGAGTTGAGTTTCTAAGGGAGCAGCAAAAAAAACTTCTGGGGAAATCAAATCTACTGGGACTCTTGCTTTAAGACCTATGCTCTCGAGCCATTCTACACCCGCTTGTAATTTTGGAGGAGGACTGTGAGAGGCAGGTGCGATAATATCGACCACGTCGCCGGGACATAAAGTTTTCCATGCTTTTGAAGTCATGATTTATGTTAAGCGAGATAGATTTTTAAGCAAAGTCCGAAAATGATGGTCGAACAAACTGCTGTGGCGGCCATCCAGTTTTTCCACTTCTGCCAAGGTTTTAATTCACGCTTAAGGGTGTTATTAAAATAATTGGCCAAGACTGGTTCAAGCTCATCCCTGGCCATTTCTGATTTAACTTGTCCGCTTTCAAACACTGTACGGGTTAAATGGCGCTTCACTAAACTGAGGACATCATCCATCAGGATATTTTGATTTTCTTGTAAAACGCGATTGTGTGCAACGGTTTTAGCCTCTAATTGTGCTTCTAATTCCATCTTTTTAGTTTCAACAAATTCTTGGAATTCATTATTCCAACTTGCTTTTTGCTGATCAAGCCCAGTTTTTAAAACTTCAATTTGATCTTCATGGAATAACTCCAGGGTTTTTACTTCCTGAGCGTAATATTCTCTGCGCTCATAAAAGAAGGCTATAGCATCATCTTGCAATTTTTGAGCAGCACTTCGGGTCGATTCATGTACAGAAATTTCAGTCTGAATTTGCGAAAGTGTAGAGGTATAATTAGCACATGAGCGCATAAGCTCAATCTCTTGGCTTCTTAAGGCTTCAAGACGATGTTTAGTTTCATCAACATTTCTCTCTGTTTGATGAAGTGTTTTCTTTTTATGATCATACTGCTCGTTAAGGGCTTCAAAACTTAATTGAAGATGCTGACTACTCTTCTGAAGCGTTTCCAGATTTTCTTGGCAAAGTTCGATTTCAATTTGAAGCTTTTCATTTTGAAGCTTGTAATCTTGTAATTCAGAATGGGCCTGTCCTAATGACTTATTAATAGCCTTTTCTGAGGCATGATGTTTTTCATAAGTGAGATTAGCTTCGATACTCAGAACAACTTTTTCGTCTATAGACTTATTGAGCTCTTGCAGGGCCATTTCACATTTTACTTTTTTAATTTCAAATTCTCGAGACAGGGCTTCAACTCTTGCCAATTCCAATCCAGCTGTAACTACAGCTTTCTCAAGACCAATCTTTTCTTCTAGAAGTGGCTTGAGCATTTGGCTGGCTTCAACGTAATCCCGCGCCATAAGTGTGTGGCATTCTTTAACTAGAGCACTGACTGCTTGAATGTCTGTTGCCTGAGATTCAAGAATCGTGAGATTTTTCTTCCGGTCGACGGAACTCTGTTCAAATAAGTGCTGAAGCTCATTGCGTAAGTTGGAAATTTTTCCCATTCCATCTTGAGTCTCTTTCACGAGAGTTTGAGTGGCCTGAGAGATATCTTCGTGGAGCTTTGAGTTTTTCTGTTGGAGGAGAGCTTGAATCTCTTTTTGTACCTGATGCTTTTTGGTTTCAAGATCTTTTACTTTTTGTGTCAGGTCGTGTTGGCGTAAATCGAAAACCCTCGTACTCTCATCTTCTTTGCGTGCTGACTCTTCCTTGGCCTTGATGATTTCTTGGGCGATATTCTTGTGTTCTGTTTTTAAGGCCTGAACTTTCTGAACAGGAACCCCAACTGATTTAAGTTTTAGATCTGGGATCTGAAACTCATCAGTTTTATCTTCATTAGAGAGTCCATGTTTTTTCAAAGCAACGGCCATAGGATTCACCTGTTACGAGTTGATAATGTTCTATCGGAAGCTTGGAAATGAACTTGAAAGCAGAAGTGTTCTTGTCAGTTATTGAAACATTGGCCGTACCATTCCAGGTACTCAGGAAGGCGCTGATGCCAGTATGAATAGGTGTGGTCACCTAATGGATTGTCCCGTGCTACATCCAAATAGCTTTGGCGTCTTTCACTAAATCCTACTCGGATCAATTCACGTTTAAATGGTTTGGCCCAACGGATAAATTCAGCACTGTCTCTGCCTCCGATATCAATCCAGACTTTTTGAATTTGGGGCCTATAAAAAAGGTTATATTTTTTAAGCAGTGACATTGGATTGCGTGCGCGGAATTCTTCTCGGGTTCCAAAGACACCAGGAAAGAGCGTGGACAAGGATTGATAGTCGCGCATGACGATACTGTGACCAGCTACACACTTGAACATTCCCTCAGAATTTAATGCCAGCTGAAATGCTCCATGGGATCCCATGGAAATTCCAGCAATCATTCTTTTCGCTAGTCCACCCAGTTGATGCTGCTTTTCTAGTTTAGGAATAATTTCTTTTAGAATGGCATCTGCCCAAGGCATGCCATGGGGATTGGCATCATTGACCCAATAGGTATCTTTGCCTTGGAAAGTGCCAGTTAGTCCAATCACCGCAAACGGCTGTCGACCATACTCAATGTGAGATTTGAGTGCTTCGACCCCACCGATATCCTTAAACATTCGGGCCGAGCCTCCACGTCCATGGAGAAAGAAAACCACCGGAAGATTAGGATAATTTCCGCTAGGTTTAACTATCCAATAGGGAACCTCTTGATTCACTAAGGCAGATAAAACTTTTCCATCTTCTTCTAGCAATACTATTGAAGAAGGAGCTCTCACAATTTTTGAGTTTGAACAGGAGTATAGACCTAATAAAAGTGCAGTGATGAACAGACGCATCATAGGATTCGTATCGCCACAATATCACTGATGCTTAATGCCCCTTTTGACCCGAAATCTAGAGCTTATCCGGGGCCTCAGTTTTGCAGGATACTAAAAGTGAGGTTGAATTACGCATCCTCGTTAAGTCAGGTATTGGGGAGGCATTATGAACGACCCGTATAAAATGTTAGGTGTCAGTAGTTCAGCTACTCTAGATGAAATTAAAAAGGCTTACCGTAAGTTGGCCAAGTCACTTCATCCGGATTTAAATCCAGGAAATAAAGAATCTGAAAAAAAATTCAAAGAAGTCTCACATGCTTTTGACCTCATCGGGACAGCTGAAGCCAGAGCAAAGTTTGACCGAGGAGAAACTGACGATCAACAGAGACAAAAATACGAAGAGCATTCTCAAAGACAAAAGCAAAACAGTTTTTATGACTCTCAACAAAGCTATGGAAGGTACTCCTCCTCTTTTGGAGAAGGCTTTGACGGCGAAGAATTATTTTCAAGTATCTTTGGCGGCGGACGCCGTCGCGGATCTTCTCAAATGAAAACAGCTGGAGCTGATGAGCTTTATCAACTTGAAGTTGAATTTAGAGAAGCCGCTCTCGGAGCAGAGAAAATCATCACTTTACCTAATGGGAAAAAACTTCAAGTAAAAATTCCTGCTGGGGTAGAAGATGGTAAAAAACTTCGATTCAAAGGCCTAGGCGGCTCGGGTCACGGAAATGGTCCAGCCGGGGATGCCTATGTGCAAATTCATATCAAAAGATTAGAAGGCTTTACAAGAAAAGGGGTCGATATTGAAACAGAAGTAGCCGTGAGTATCTTTGAGGCCATCACCGGCGGGGAAATTGAAGTACCCACTATTGATGGTGTTGTGATGATGAAGATTCCTTCGGGGGTTTGTACCGGAACTAAATTGCGCATTAAAGGCAAAGGGATGGGACAAGGAGATTCAAGAGGGAATCAAATTGTGAAACTTAAAATTGTGCTGCCCAAGAATATCGATCCTGATTTAGCAGAGTCGATAAAAAATCTTCAGCACAAGTTTGATTATAATCCGAGGAACGTATGAACATACCACTGAGAAAAAAGTTAGAAGAGAGTAGTGAAAGCTGTGGAGTCCCCTGCGAGATGATTATTCATTTTATTGAAGCAGAGTGGATTAGTCCCATAGACCGCGAGCATCGCATGCTTGATGACGAAGATGAAGCCCGGGTGAAACTTATTTGGGAGCTTAGAGAAGATTTTGGAGTCAATGATGAGGCCATGCCAATCATTTTGCATCTCTTAGATCAGCTTAACTTTTTCCATTGGAAGATCAAGCAAAGCATTCTTTGAGATAGGCATTGAGGAAGACTGCAACACCTGTATCCTCAAATTGCGCCCAAAGTATAGAAAGTGCCTGCGGATAAATATGAAGCATTAATCAATTATGTAAAAAATGTGATTCTAAAATATAGTCGCCGTCTAAACCTTGAACATGGACTTCAAAACACTTGCCGAGTCCTTAATGGAGCGAAATCGTGTATATTTGTTCTGTTTAAAATAGATGGTCTTAATAGGTCTCTGCTTTAAGACGACTTTATTCTTAATCAATGTCAGTAGAGAGTGGGTCTCAAAGTCAAAGCGCTGGTCTGGCAACTCCATTAAAAGAGGAAGAAGTTTTACGGGAATGCACCTGAGCCCAGTTTGGGTGTCATAGATAAACTGCCTCGTGAACGGCAGAAGGGCATAGCGAATAATGAAATTTCCCCAAAGACTCTTTAAAGGAACGTCCCCTTTAAAATCCCGGACACCCAACCATACAGAACTCTGATCGGAATCCAGACTTTGAGTTTTTGCTAGGGCCAGAATATCCAGAGGGTCGTGTTGCCCATCATCATCACAGGTTAACACATGGGTAACTTGAGGAAGATTTTTCATCACATATCCAAAACCATACTTTAAGGCTGCCCCCTTACCTCTATTCTGGGGAAGGATAAGAAACTGAGAAGAATATTTTTTGGCTTCGTTGAATATAAGATCAAATTCAGCAGGGGAGCCATCATTGATGATCAAAATAGTTGAAAAACCTAGATCTTTTAGCGTTTGAACTAGTTTAGGAAAACTCACCGGGGGTTGAAATGAAGGAATGATAAGCGCTTTATTGAGCATGACTAATCTTTTTTAATGCTCGGATAGTGGCCTGCCTTTGTGAGCGTATTTTTCCCACAGGAATAGGCTCAAAGAAATCAGTTTCATAGTCTTCGGGGATAATGTCCTTAAGATTAAAATCTCTTGAGACGGAATCAATATCAAAATCTTCTGCTGAGAGATTGCCATATTTTAGAATAGAGTTACTCCAGTTAAATAACCAAAAATAAAAATGAGTCATTTTAGCATTCGGAGTAGCCTTGGTTTTTCTGTAGGCTCGAATAACCACTTTTACTTTTTCCGGAGAGTTGAGAACACCAGTCAGACGTCGAGTTGCCGAAAAAAAACTGGTTGAACTCTTCATCACATCTTTGAGAATTTTAGGAACATTTATATATCCATCGCCTTCTGATTGATCAAGACTAGGACCTAGAGTCTTGAGAAAATTTTCAAAGCGCTCATATTGAAAAGTAGGAGCATTAAATTCATGCACAAACCGGATGAAGTCTTCAATCATCTGACTCTGACTTCTTAAGTACAAAATATTGGTGGCATACTTTTTTCCACCCAGCCCAAGTTTGCCCCGTCTGAGCCGTCCACTTTTCTCCATGCGCCGGTAAAGGGGAGTTCCTGGGAGTGCGGTCAAAAGTGAAGGATCGCCAGAGATGAGTCCGGATTCTTTGATTCCTCTCAGGGCCCTATCAACCACATCATCTTTATCCGTATCAAAACCAAAGATGAGGCCTGCGACAATGATAAATCCATAAGATTGGATACTCTTAATGGTATCCACCATATCGTGCTTAATATTTTGCAGTTTTGCGGTTTCAAGTAATTGATCAGTACCAAAGCTCTCGATGCCAATAAAAAACATATCAAAGCCTGCGAGTTTTAATTTCTGCAAGAGCCTCGGATGATCCGAAACATTAATGGTAAGCCAAGTGTAAAGCCGAGGATTAAAACCTGAAGTCTTTTTCCATTCGATAATGGCGTCACAAAGGGCTTCGGCCCAAGTGGGAGTTCCAATAAAATTATCACAAGCAAAAAGAATATTTGTAACACCTAGTTTTGAGAACTGGTTGAGCTCACTCACAATTAGTGAAACATCTTTATTACTGGCCACATTGTTATCGGGCTTAGTCCTGATGTCACAGAACTCACACAGAAATGGGCATCCACGGGAAACTTCAACCACCCCACCGTAGTATTCATGAATAGATTTTGAAACTAATTCAAAATCCATGGTGCGAGCATTTTTAATGGCAAACTTAACTTTATTCTCTATTACATGAGGAAGTGATTTGTTATTCATCAAGCTTTGAACAAGGGGGCCAATCGCATTTTCTCCATCCCCCATAAAGAGATGATCAAAAGCATTCAACCTCTCAATTTTACCCGCGAGATGAAAAGAAGAGACAATGGGTCCACCGAGAATCAATTTAGCTTTTGGATATTTTGCTTTCAGTGTTTTTTGATAATCTAAAAGAGCCTCTTCATCTTGATTGATTCCGCTGATAAAATAAAAATCAGCTTTAGGAGTTTGGGATTTTTTTTCAATGCGTGTGTCGTAGAGAAAGGTTTCAAGATTTTCAAAATCTTTAAGATAGGACGCCAAGGTAAAGGCCCACACTGGCATATATTTAATGCCAAACATTTGTCCTTTCTCAATCTCATCGTCCACACAGACAATAAAGCCTATTCTCATGGGTGAAATCTTAGTTTAACTGCCTCTCCATTACTAGGGAAGATGTGTATTTATGCGTCGCATACGACCTGTCTTTGAAGTTTAATTTTCTCTGGACTCCAGGTAGAGTGATGACATGATCACAAAGCAATCCCAGTTTTTCCTTTTGGCCCTCATCTTGACACTCCTGAGCTACCTCAGTGTTTTAAATAATGAGTTCTTAGGTGATGACTACATCCGAATTCTTCACAATCCTGAACTCTTGAATATTTGGAGTTCTCTAACTGGAGATCTGGGGGACCGGCCTGTGCTTATGAGTTTGATCTGGGCAGAGTTTAAGTTTTTTGGAACTAACCCTACTGGCTACCGAATTATTGGTATTATTCTTCATGCCTTTGTGGCCCTAAAACTCTATCAGATAATAGAAAAAGAATCCAAGCAGCATAGCTACGCTCCTCTTATGATAGGACTCTTGTTTGCACTTCATCCATTAAACAGTCAGACCCTAAATATTGTCATTCAGCAGGGTGTGATCTTGGCTTCACTTTTTGCACTCCTGAGTCTATCTGCATTTTTTGACACGCAAGAGTCAGGTTCAAAGAAACATTTGGGATTTAGCATTTTCTATTTTGTTTTATCCATGCTGTGTAAACCCATAGCTTCTTTTCTTCCCTTATTCTTGCTCGTGGCGACTTTGTACCCATCTCGGGCTTCTAAGTTTTCACGATCATGGATTTTGTTGTATCTCCCTGCGCTGCTTTTACCGGTACTCTTTTATGCTTTAGGAGAGAAGAATACGCAAAACTTGAAAATCAACTCTCTTGATTATTTCTTCATTCAGTCAGAAGTCGTCTTTACTTATTTTAAACTCATTCTCATTCCCATAAACTTTCAGTATCTCTATGATTTTTTTCCCGCTCAAAATTTCAATTGGCCATTTCTTTTAGGTCATCTGGCTATTTTTGGTCTCGTTCTTAAATTTGTTTCCAACAAATTGTTCAAACTTTTTTTCATTGGTTTCTATCTTTCATTCCTTCCGGAATCGGGATTTTTTCCTATCAATCACCTCGCTTTTGAGCACCGGACTTATTTACCTCTGGCCTTTCTTGCAATGGGATTAGGGATGTGGCCTCAGACTAAAAAAGTCATGATGATTCTCTTGATCGTCCTCGGAATCTATCTTGGGCTCAATCAATTGAGAAATTCTGAGATTTATCCCCGCTCAAGATGGGTCTTAGATACGGTGACAAAATCTTACACTGATCATGGTTTTAATTTTACGGCCACCACTTATCTCATCAAAGAGGGTCAGCTCAAAGAAGCGGCCCCTGTGATCGATATCTACCGCAAGAATTATCCTGAAGTAGCAATCTATCAAATTCTGATCGATTCTTATGACTACAAGGTAGATCCTTCAAGAAAAGATCTTCTTGCTAAGGTTGCAGAAAATCTCAAAAAAGATTTTCCTTACCCTGAGGTGAGGCGTTGGGGAAATAGTCTACTGATAAAAGAGTGGAGTGACCCCATAAAGCTAGAGGGGATTTTGGCCTTGCAGATGCCTATATTTTTAAGCAGCTTCAAAGATTACGGCCCTTATGTGGATTATTATCAGGTGATCGCGCAGGATTTATTAAAAGATGAAGTTAAACTCAACCAAATTGATCCAAAGCTTAAAGGCTACATCAAAGATACGTTGAACCAGATTCAAAAGGGCCACCCCTAAAGGTGGCCCCAATTTACTACCAACCTAAAATATGAGCGAACATGAGTGGAGCAACAATGGTTGCATCACTTTCTACGATAAAGCTAGGAGTCTCCTTAGAGAGTTTACCCCAAGTAATTTTTTCGTTAGGAACAGCACCCGAGTATGATCCGTATGAAGTTGTTGAATCCGATATCTGACAGAAGTAACCCCAAAGACGGATATCATTTTTTTCAAGATCTTGACGAATCATTGGAACCACGCAAATCGGGAAGTCACCAGCAATACCGCCACCAATTTGGAAAAAGCCAATGGAACTTGTTTCAGCTGTCTTCATGTACCACTCAGCTAGAGAGGTCATATACTCAATTCCGGTACGAACAGTGTGAACATTTTTAACTTCACCGCGCATACAAAATGAAGCGTACATATTTCCGAGAGTAGAATCTTCCCAACCTGGAACGACCATGGGAAGGTTTTTTTCAGCAGCAGCGAGCATCCAAGAATTTTTTGGATCAATTTGCGCCTGAGCTTGGAATTTCCCTTTTTTTAGAGCACGGTAGAAAAACTCATGAGGGAAGCAGCGCTCACCCTTTGATTCAGCTTCTTGCCATTCATCGGCCATAATAGACCAAATTTTTCTCATGGCCGCTTCTTCCGGAATACAAGTATCAGTCACGCGGTTTAAGTGGCGATCATAGAGATCTTGTTCGGCTTCTTTTGTGAGGGCGCGCCAATCAGGAATACGTTCATAATGATCGTGAGCTACTAAGTTATAAATATCTTCTTCAAGGTTGGCACCCGTGCAAGAAATGGCGTGAACTTTTCCATTGCGGATCATTTCTGCAAGAGAGAGACCTAGCTCGGCGGTACTCATGGCACCTGCAAGAGTCACCATCATTTTTCCGCCACCAGCAATATGAACTTCGTAAGCTTTTACAGCGTCCATCATTGAAGCTGCATTGAAGTGACGGTAGTGGTGTTCCATGAACTGGGAAACTGGACCTTTAGTAGGCATATACTCTCCGTTGATTTTTAAAAATGATGGCACATTTCTATCAGAATTGGACAGCTAGTCAAGGACGGATTCCCCAGTTTTCATAGATCCTCGTCTGACGGAAGAACTCCCGGTACACACAAGCGCGGTCATTGTAGTCCCGGGTGTACGAATTCTGATTCAGAGCGGGGGTGTCGGGGCCACCTACCACTAACGGATCCATTTTTAGACCTTCGCAGTAACTCACGTTCACGTAATTGAGAATATCTGGCACACCTAGAAGCAGATGACACATCTGCGTGCGGGCGTTTCGCTTCGACCTAGCAATAGTCCCTGTGGCATTTCTTTCTTCGTTGAAAAGTCGCATGAGAATTTTTGAAATATTTTTTCCAAAAAGTTCTCCGAAAGAATTTAAGTTCGAGATCGTTACTGGTTGAGCGTTCATAATGTCCTGTCGGATGCGCGCAAGATTTTCGCCACCATTCATGCGGGACAAAGTTTCAGTGAATCTTTCGGCCGCAAGTAATTGGGCCACTAAAACTTGATCCGCAGGAGGACTTGTTCTTAAGAGTTCTAAAAGTGAGAGCCGGACAATAAGATCCATCCGGGCTTCCAGAACCACCGTTCCGTATTTGAGCTGAGCGAGTTCATAGATCTCTTCAATGGGAGATTTTTTAATTCGGTCAATCGGCTTATCTTGTTCGATTACGGCCGTTTCAGTGACTGAATGGATTCCTTTTAAGCTCAGTAGGGTAGAGGCATAAAGTTTTCTAAAGGCCATGTCGTGTTCACGAGGAGGATTTTTCTCTAAGAACTCCACAATACTCTTAATAGCATCCATAGGAGAAGTTTTGTAGCGTCCAGATGGATCATATGCAGTGGAGAGAGTTTGCAGAGCATCTGGTTGAAGAACTTGCGAGAGTTCTTGGTTCACAATCAAGCGCGCTTTCTCTACCCAAAAAATAAAATGGGCTTTGACTATATCGATGTCTGGATTGTAGCTGTTGCGTCCAGGCCAGGTATCAAGTGTGTAGTATTCTCCAGTCTGTGGATTTTGAAGGCCTGTATCATCTAGACCTAATAGCTGAAAAGGAGCGTAGCCTCTGGAGTATACATCATACAAAGGAGATTTTGGACCGTAAGACTCACTCTGATTTTGCTGAGGCGAAGAAGGCGCCAGAGAATTCACAATACTTTTGATTAAGTTCCATTTTTCAATTCTATTTGCGGCCACATTATAAGAAACTCTAGTTTGTTCTATGAGACCAATTCCATTTCCTTCAGAAGTTCTGAGAATAAGTTCACGGGCAAGTACAGTATTTTGGCGGCCAGCATCTGCAGTATTAGTGGGAGAAACTCCACTTTTTACTTTATTGAGCCACTCTAAAAGGGCAGGGATTTCACGGTCATTGAGACGGATGGCCTTTGCTAAACCGCTCCCAACACTAGGACCTTGGCGCTGCTGGGCCTTGAAGGCCAAGAAAGATTCTGCATCCTTCATCTGACACCAACGATCTGTCATGGTTTCGATGGCACATTTGTAACCTTCAAAGGCGATTGAGTTATCTGCAATTCGGCGAATGTCCCGGCTGTTGCTGTAACCTTTATAACTTTCAATTGTTGTTCCTAATAGTACGGCCCCCGCAGTAATTCCTAGGCCCAAGGCTGGATTCACAACAGCAGCAGTGGCCCCTATAGCTGAGAGGACTGAGGTTGCTGTATTGAGAACATTAGGATTCTTTTGTAAGCATTTTTGATTTGAAGTCACTTGTTGAAAAGTGGCATTGGCGGTGTTGATGACACCAGTTAAGACTTCGAGTTTAGCAGGATCATTAAGATCTTTTTGTGAACGCTCTCTTCCAAGAATCCCAGCGCGATTGACTTGAAGGTCACGCAAATTTTGGTTGATGATGTTTAGAGAAGCTTGATTGGATGTCTGTGAGAGTTGAACCATAAGTTCTTGCTCTTGAGCATTGTAGGCAGCAATTTGTTGTTGAGTCTGATTGACGCTGGCCAAGCTTTGCAATTGAACGTTGAGATTATTTAAACTTGAAATCGCGCCACCCACTGTCTTACAGTCTGGGTCATTTTGAATACTTCTTAGAGTTTCAATTAAGGCGTTAGAATCGGCCAGAGCTGCCTTAGTCCATTCTCCTTGAGAGCGGCAATTGGCCTGGAAATAATTTAAAAGGTTCTGCCCCGGTACATCTTCGGCATGTGAAAAGGTAGCGACACTCAGAAGAGTGAGGGTGAGGATTAATTTTTTCATGAGCTGGGTTCTAGCATAGAGGGACTAGTTCTCTAACTTGAGATTTTGGACCTATAAATTTTACTCTCTCAAGAGGTTTTCTAAACCGCTGAAATCGTTTATCATTAATTTATGAAGAAACTTAAAGTCGCTCTTTTAATCATTATCCCACTGGTGCTAGCTGCCTTTCTAGGTTTTCGGGCCTATGAAGGCCATCAAGAAGAACTGCATTTTAAAACTCAGCAAGCTCAGGGCCAGGATCGGGCAGAATCGATGCTCAAACTCATAGCTGATTTTAAATCCACCCATGGCCGCTTTCCCTCTTGGAGTGAAATTGAAGCCTTTGAAGCGCAAAATTCATTTTATTACATGAGTATTGCCGAGAATGATCTTATTACTCAAAAAATGTGCCCAGATTGTAGAACTTCAAATGATGGATTCAAGATCCTCATGTACGCCAATCTCGATGATGACTCTGAACTCGATCAGTTTATCCTCAAATCAGAAGTGCCGAATCTAGAACATAAAGTGAATGATTTAAAAGAATGAAATTCCTTACCAGTTCCGTTCTGGATAAGGCTCTTGGGGCTTGAAGTTTCAATAAGAAAACTTAGAGTGAGCGAAGTCTCTGAATAACCTGAGGAACTTTTGAAAGATCGTATTTGGCAATTTTGATCAGTGTCACTAGGTCTTTTTGAGTGATTCGTGCCATGGCCAATTTCTGACAACCTAATTCTTCAATGGGATCAGTGATTCCATAAACTGTTTTATGCTGAGGCCATAGATTTGTTTTTTCATTACTTCCACCAGCACATAACGGCATGAAGTGATCAATTTTATAGTCCCCACGATCTCCGGAAAGTCTAAAACCTTTAGCACGGTACATGGCGAAGATTTCTTGTTTCTCATCTCCAGAAACGTTTCTTTCACAATAAGCAATACGCTCAGGATAACGATAGGTAGAGGGAGTTGTGCACAAAGTACCAGGCGTAAGTGTTGTATCTGGACCCCTAGGGAAGTCGGGCAGTCCTGCCATGGCAAAAGTTGAAAAAACTAGGGCCAGTGTGATAGTCAGATTTTTCATGGTATTTATGTACACTAAACCCACTTAAATGCCCCAGTCAATTCGTACAGAGGTTGAAAAAATGACCTCTGTTTGTCCGATGATATGCAGTTCATTTTGAGGTAACTATCTAAGAATACGAAAGTGATTAAGGGATTATAATGTTTGGCCAGTTTGAAATGATAGAAATAACTTTTAAGGAGTCTTTATGAAAATTTGTATCGTTGTGGCCAGCCAAGGCAAAAATATGGAGCTCGCCCGTGAGTTTGAGAAGTTTTTTTCTCAAAAAAATGTTCAGACAGAGTTTATTAATATCGTAGATTTAAACTTACCTCTTTATACCACGAAATCTGAAAGCAGTTTTAGCGCCGCCGATTTGGCCGAGAAACTAAAAGAACACTACAGTGTTCAAGGCTATGTGTTTGTGGCCCCTGAGTATAATGGAAGCTCTCCTCCAGCATTTTCCAACTTCCTTGCTTGGACCTCTCGCTCTTCTAAAAACTGGAGAGATCATTTCAATAATCGACCAGTGGTTATCGCCACTCACAGTGCGGGTGGTGGACTCAACGTTCTAGCGGCCATGCGTCTGCAACTCTCTTATTTAGGTATGAACGTTTTGGGCCGCCAGATCCACACAACTCCTCAAAAAGTAGTGGATCCAGCGTCGTTAGAGATTGTTTGTAATCAGCTTATCGATCATTCAAGAATGTCTCATTCCTAAATTAGGCTTTAGAGGGATTTTTTTATTGCCGGGAAGGTAAAAGCTATCTTCCCGACGTTGCGGATCCTTAAATTAATTTCTTTTATTGACGAAATTTTCATAAACTAAAGAAGCATGCTCCATACGATCTTTTTTTACATTGCCCTTCATAACTTCAGAGTGAACGATCTCACCTTTGACTAAAACTTCGATGGATATTTCATAGTCATACATGTTTTCTGGCCCTCCTCCTTGAATACTGTTGAAAAGTTGGAATTTAGTGGATTCATCAAAACTGCCATTACTGAACGCAAGTGTCTTTACGTAGGCTTCAGCTCTATATATGGGAGGGTAAGAGTCTTGCAATTCTCTTTGTAGTCTTAGATCAGTTTGTTGTGCTTCATTTTCGAGTTTTGATACTCTCTTATATTCTCTTGAGCCTCTTTGAAGTTTCTTTATGCTATTTGATAGTTCTGACCAAGCTCGATTCGCTCTGTTTGAGGCTTCGTAGGCAGCTTGTGAAGCGTTTCTTGCTTGTTCTAGTTGTTTTTGAGCATTGGGTAAAGAAGCAGATACTTTCAAAAGAACATTTGAACTATAAAAGTCAGCATCACCTAAGTTATTTTTAATTGTAATGATCTTATCAGTCTTACTGACTTGAACTTCAGCAGGGGAAGCTTGTTCATTAAATTTTACTCCGTTATCAACACCGATAAAAGAAAAGTTGCCTCTTGATCCTAGGGCCTCTGCAGTTAGTCTTCTAGAACTTGTTGAGTCTCTTGCTCCCCAGTAACGTCGAGCTTGATAGTAAACGGCTTCGTGAAGATAGAGAGCGGCTTTATTGAGATTGTTTAATTTAGCAAAAAGTTTTCCGTCAACGATTACATTCCCTGAAACATTGTCCCAGTTGGCGATCTGTCCGTAAGAGCATCCCTCGTCTACAATGAGAATATTGGCGTCATCA